>CAMLDG010000013.1 GCA_946478655.1 uncultured Nitrosotalea sp. | reverse complement strand
ATGTACGAGAACAAAAACCACGAGATGGTTTTAACAAAATCACGTCTTATGCTGAAGTACTTGCAGAACATGATGTATCCTCAATGCAAAAAATAGAAGAGTTGTCAGACTTTCACATCTGGAGTGACTCGTATATGGTTGAGCGAATGAACTGGATGCCGCAAAAACCAATGACTGCAATATTTCTCAAGGTGTACAAGGTTGCGCCAACAGAGATTCCAGTTCTTCCTGAATATCACGGTTGCAAATCTTGGATAGAATTAAATGTCAATACAGAACCTGGATCAGCTGTTTTAAATGAAGCAGAGCTTCAACAAAAATTGTCAGAGTTTAGGAGTATCGTAAATTGAAATATAGAAAACTAGGAAAGAGTGGAATTTCAGTATCTGAAATTGGATTTGGCGCATGGACGCTTGGATTAGATTGGTGGGGTAAAAAAATTGAAGACGATGAAGCCAAGAGGATGCTCAAGCGTGCATTTGATCTAGGAATTAATTATTTTGAGACAGGAGACATTTATGGAAGGGGAAAAAGTGAGAAGCTAATAGGCGAGGTCTTTTCTGGAATGAGAGACCAAGTTGTATTGTCTACAAAATATGGCTATGACATTTATTCAAACGAACAGATAGGTCACAAGGAACTTCCACAAAAGTTCACAACTGAATTTACAGATTTTGCATTAAAGCAAAGTCTTGAACGATTACAAACCGATTACGTTGATGTATATGGATTACACAACCCAAAAATACATACAATACGGGATAAGAAAATTTTTGAATTCCTAGACAAAAAGACAAAGGAAGGAATAATCAAAAGTTACCAAATTGCACTTGGTCCTGCCATAGGGTGGACCCAAGAGGGGCTTGAATCTATGAAAGTAACAAACACTGCAGCAGTCCAGACTGTCTACAACATTCTTGAGCAAAATCCTGGAAATACACTCATTGAAGAAGCAGAAAAGAACAACGTTGGAATCTTGGTCCGTGTTCCTGATGCATCTGGTATATTGACAGGTAAAGTCAACGCAGATACAAAGATCAGCGAAAAGGACCACCGTTCTGTACGAAGTGGTAACTGGGTACAAGAGGCGCTAAAGAAAGTAGACCAATTGATGCCTGTGGCAAAAAGAAACGGCTTGAACATTACTGAACTTGCAATCAAATTCATCTTATCCCAAGGACCGGTATCATCTGTATTGCCTACTGTTGTAAGTGAAGAAGAGATTGAGATGTTTGCCGCAATGTCTGATGGCAAGTATCTAAGCGATAGTGACAAAAACGAGATAATTGGACTCTTCAATCAATGGCCTTCATATGATCTAAAGGCCTCTGTACAAACTGCCTAGATTCCAATACTAGACAAAATAAAACAAATTATATTCAAAGAGGATTAACGTAGGTAGTGTCTCTCAATCAAAAAAAGACGTCAACGATGACGTTTCGAATCGATGAAGATGTGCTCAAAAAACTTCGCTCTGAATCCGAACATCGCGAAACCAGTCTCAATACATTTGTCAATCACATATTCAAAAGATACGTAGAGTGGGACATGTATGAAGCAAAGGTGGGGATGATTCCAATTGCAAAACCAATCATCCTGGAACTTTTTGGAAATATGACAAAGGAGCACACCATTGAAATGGCAACTCGTATTGGAAAAAACGTTGTACGGGATACGGCATTATTTATGCAAGGTGACTTTAACCTGAACTCGTTTATCACTTGGTTTGAAGCAAGAATGCGTGCATCATCAATTGAAATAAATCATAATATCAAAGATAATGTTCATACGTTTATCATAAAGCATGATCTTGGTGAGAACTGGTCCTTGTATCATACTACGGTGCTTGGCTTGATCTTCCGAGAAGTCTTGGAGAAAAAAGTTGATTTTGAGTATAACTCAGGCATGATGTCATTCAAGTTTTCTGAATGAATAATTGCAAATGATTGCATCTGCTTGCAAATGAATACAGTCTAATCGCTCTTGTTATATTTTATGCCTTGGTACTGTACCCATGCAAGTACTACAACAAGGCCGAATTCTTGAAAACAAAGATGCAGACAATATTTTAAAAATAATGGCAAATGACCAAGCCATGCAGATACTCCGATCCACAATTGACGCCCCAAAATCCGCATATGATATCAGCGTAATGTCTGGGATTCCGCTTACCCAGGTGTATAGGTGGGTTCGCAGGCTACACAATTCTGGACTTGTGCGTGTCTCAGGGGATACAAATTTGTCTGGAAAAAAGTTCTTCATGTACAAAAGCAAGATAATCTCAATCAAGGTAACACTAGCATCTGCTACAGAGTCACTAGTTGAGCTCTCTTAGGATTTTTATAAAATAACTATGCCGTAATTGGATCTTCGATGTTAAACTCGTGTTCTACAAAATATTCAACACGGGTCTTTTTGAATTCCCTAGAACTGAATAAAATCTTGTACTCGTTGACATTTACTTGTTTTTGAATCTCTTTTGCCATGTCTTCTGCTTCTGCAATTGACTTGCAGTGAACCATTGAAAACACACTGTATGGCCAGTCCTGGTATACCGGTCTCTGATAACAGTGGCTTATCTGTGGAAATGCGCCAAGCTTGGCACCAACTTCTTCAATTCTTTCGTCTGGAACTTTCCATACTATCATACCGTTTGCAGTAAAACCAACTTCTCTGTGTCTTAAGATGGCTGCAAATCTTCGCATTATTCCTGTCTCTTCATATTGTCTTATCTTTTCAAGAACTTGATCTTCAGTTATTCCAAGTTTCTGTGCAGATTTTAAAAATGGTCTTTCAACTATCTCTAGATCTTTTTGTAGTTCGCGTATGTAGTTTTTTTCCTCTTCTGTTGCAACAAACTTGGCATCTGTAATCTTTTTCTTCTCCTCTGATGGTTTAATGTCTGATTTTTTTTCTTCCACCATCTCAAGTTTTACTCCAATCTTGAAGAGCTTGATTGTTGGAAGCAGTCTTGTTTTTTGAATCCCTGATAACTTTGAAAACTTGTCAATCTCTGTCTTTAGGTCAGATCCTGGAGGTACTGCAAGAGTGAACCACAAGTTGTATTCATGATTTCTCTCATAATTGTGACTTACACCTGGGTGTCTGTTTACTTGATTTGCAACATCATCTAATTTATCTGGGTCTATTGCCATTGCAACAAGTGCACTTTTGTATCCTAGTTTTCGTGTGTCAAATATTGCGCTAATCTGTCTGATTATACCTGCTTCCTTTAGTGATACGAGTCTTTTCATCAACTCTTCGTTAGACAGGCCAAACTTCTTTGCCATAACCTCATAGGGTTTTGGAGTCAAAGGAAAAGTCCACTGGATCTCATTTAGAATCTCTTTGTCCAGCTTGTCCATGTGACATGGAAAACCTATCTTACAATTAAAAACGTTACCTAGTTTGTCATAGAATCTATAAATATCATTTCTAGTCAGCGAAGATCCGTTGATAATTGATCTAAATCTTCGAGGAAATTTGGTTATTGTAGTAGGAGGAGGAAATGAGGGCCTCAAAAAAGTAAATACGTTACTGACCCAAGAGTGTGAGATTCTTCTTATCAGCGATTCAACCAACAGGCAAATCCAAAACTATGTCAAACAAAAAAAGATCTCCTTCAAAAAGATGAGGCTTGTCAACGCAAACTTTCTAAAAAAATACAAACCGTTCATGGTCTTGGCAACAACTGATGACAAGGAACTTAATCGTAAAATTGTAGAACAGGCAAAATCCATGCGATGTTATGCATATGCAGCGGACGATCCAGAGGTAAGTGACTTTGCATTTGGTTCTGTGATAAACATCGAGGATACTGTCCAAATTGCAGTATCTACAGGTGGACGAAGTCCTGCCATGGCAAGAAAACTAAAACTTCAGGCAGAAGAGATCTTTAAGAAAGTAATAAAAAAAGAGGACATTTACCACATAAAATTACAGGATTTTGCAAGAAAGGCAGTAAAGGACAAACTTCCTACGTTTCCCGAACGAAAAAAGTTCCTCTACAGTGTCATGAATGACAATCAGGTTAAACAATTAATACGAGACGGAAATCTAAAAAAAGCACAGAAGCGGGTTATGGCAATGTTAGGTGATCTAATATGACAAGTGATGTAATCAACGCTAGAGTTACTTTTAGAAAATCTCCAATTCACATGCTTGAAAGATTTACTTTTCCAGATCTAGATTCTGCCTATGAATCATTTCTAAAGCATTCGGGATTGCAAGAGTGTGTCATACTACAAACCTGTAATAGAGTGGAACTCTTTGGATGTACAAATTCTGCAGATCTTGCCAAAATAAAAAAAACATGGGCGTCTGTTGCAGGGCTTGAAGAAAATGCATTCAAGGAAAACCTTGAGATAAGTCAGGGAACTGATGCATACACTCATCTGCTCAAACTCACATCTGGTCTTGATTCTCTAGTAATTGGAGAGGAACAGATACTTGGTCAAGTAAAAGAATCAATCAGTACGGCAAAGGGACTAAAGGCATCTGGAGATAATCTCAATACGTTATTTGACAAGGCAATAAAAATTGGAACTCGTGTACGCCAAGCAACGGGCATCAGTAAGGGTAGCATATCGATTGGTTCCATGGCAGTAAATCTTGCAGAAGAAAACATTGACGACCTAAAATCAAAACATATCTTGTTGATTGGAACTGGAGAGGCAGCAAGTCTTGTTGCAAAATCACTTAAAAAAAGAGATATTGATTTTCTTGTAACCAGCAGAACATTTGAGCGCTCAAAGGCTTTTGCAGAGACTGCGGGTGGAAAACCAATGCAATTTGAACAAGCCACTGCAAATTTCAAATCAATTGATGTACTGTTTGTAGCTACGGTTGCACCATATTTTCTTGTTACGCATGAACGAGTACAAGAAGCAATGGAGTCTAGAAAAAATGGAATGCTCATAATGGATCTTTCCAATCCACGAACTGTTGATGACAAGGTATCAACAATAGACAAAGTCAAGGTGATGAACTTGGATCAAATTGCAGAGATGGTGGAAAAGAACATGAAAAACAGAATGGGTGTAGTATCATCAGCAGAGCATATAATTAATGAAGAATTACCTGTAGTAGAAGCAGCAATGAAAAGACTTGAGGTAGAGCCAATCGTAACTAATGTATTCAAAGAGATAGACCAAGCACGAGTGAAGGAACTCAAAAAGGCACTCTCAATGTTGGGAGAAAAAGACGAACAAAGAATACGAATTATTGATCAACTCACACAAGCAATTGTTGAAGATATAATGTCCATTCCTATGAATAATCTACGCAAGGCCTCTGAACAAGGGGATTCTGAAATCCTAAAAACTGTCACAAGACTCTTTGATTATAAGACAAGAGAGTAACAAATTATATTGCTAAAATAGGGTGTTTTGTGTATAATGTCTTTTCCTAATTTGAGACTACGACGTTTGAGAAAGACTGGTAAAATTAGGGAACTTTTAGAAGAAGTACGATTATCTCCAAGAGACCTAATCTGTCCGATATTTGTACAAGAAGATCTCAAATCAAGAATTCAGGGAAGCTCAATGCCTGGAATGGAAAGACTTCCACTTGCTGATGTGGTAACCGAAGTACACTCTATTGCAGAATTAAAAATTCCCGCAGTGATGGTATTTGGAATACCTTCGCATAAAGATGAACATGGTACATCTGCTTTTACTCAAAATGGAATTGTACAAAAAACAATTTCTGAAATAAGAAAAAATCTCGGAAATGATATTGCAATAATGGCAGATGTGTGTCTCTGTCAGTATACAAGTTCTGGTCATTGTGGACTGGTCAAGGGAGATAAAATTGATAACGATTCAAGTCTTGAAACTCTTGCAAAGGTTGCAGTAAGCCAAGCCCAAGCAGGAGTTGATGTTGTATCACCTTCTGCAATGATGGATGGACAAGTAAAGGCAATACGACAAGGACTCGACGATGCGGGATTCCATGATGTTGCAATAATGTCCCACTCTGCAAAACACCGATCCTCATTATATTCACCATTCAAGGACATGGCCCACTCTGCCCCTCAGTTTGGGGACAGAAAGACCTACCAATTACCGTATACCAATCCCAAAGAAGCAATGAGAGAGGTAGAGACTGACATACAAGAAGGAGTTGACATTGTCATGATAAAACCTGCACTTGCCTATCTAGACCTGATCTCAATGACTAGGGAGAAGTTCAATGTACCAATTGCGGCATACAGTGTATCGGGTGAATATGCCCTTGTCAAGGCAGCAGCCATGGCAGGATACATTGATGAAAAAGAGGTTACATTGGAAATTCTTACTGCCATAAAACGTGCTGGCGCAGACATGATAGTAACATATTTCTCAAAGGGTGCGGCAAAAACACTCAACGAGAGATGAGAGAAGACCTAACATTTGAGATAACACGTGCATATGACTTGCTACCACATGTAGTGGGTGCAAGTTGGGCATCAGTATGGTTTCGCATGAATAGAATACACAGACCTACAAAAGAACAATTTCGAGAAAAAGTTGTAGAATATTTCAAAATGCTAGAACCTATCACAAATGCATTTCCTGCAAATGAAAATTTTACAGAGATGACTGCTTACATCAAGGATAAACATGCAGATGAAATCAGAAGAATTTTGACTGGCAATAATTCTGAGATTGAAAAAAGATACAAGCGATACATAGATTACGGCTAGATCTCTTCTTTTAGTTCACCAAGAAACTTTTTCATCATCTTAATTCTCTTTCTTGCCTCAATTTTTCCAGTCTTGGTGTTCATTGTTTTTTCAATCAACAAGAGCTTTTTGTAAAAATGATCCAAGGTCCAACTCTTGTCATCTGGGACGCGTTTACTACAAAATGGATCATCAGTATTGTAAAATGGCCTTTTTTCTGCACCGCTAACTGAGAATGTTCTTGCTATTCCTATTGCACCAAGTGCATCTAACCTGTCTGCATCTTGGAGTATCTTTCCTTCTAGTGTCTTTGGTGTGATACCTCTTGAAAAACTATGGTCTCTTATTGCATCAGATATGATATCGATCTGTCCTTGATTGAAATTATATTTTTTTAAAATCTTTCTTGCTTCTTGTGCACTTTCTACTGAAGAATTTTTCGAGCGAGGATCAGATTTTGGATATGAAACGACATCATGTAATAATACCGCAGCTGTTATGACTCTAATGTTTGCTTTTTCCTTTCTTGCAAGCATTGTTGCATTCTTGAGTACTCTCATAATATGTTCAAAATCATGAGCCACGTCGTTTTTTTCAAGTCTCTTTCTAACCTGCTCTTTTAATTTTTCAAACTCCAATTTGGTCACTGATGTGAATTGATTTTATAAATTAAGGTCATGAGGGTCAGTTCTGATTCATGCCTTGATGAAAAATCCTTCAAATGTGATTCAAAAGAGCAAATAATTCCAAACATTTCGATCCCAGGTCCCAGTTATACAAAAAATGTCAACCAAGTACAATATATTTATAAATTAAAATCACGTATAAATCCTGTGAGCACCAAAGCGTGGAAATGTTATCGCTGCAATCTGACCTTTACAGATGAATCCCACGCTGCCTTACATGAAGATCTATCAAAACATAATGTAAGAGAGATCCAAATAGTAAAAGTATAGAAACTAAAACGAAATGATAATTCTTGAGGTTAACTGAACAGAATCATGTCTTACTCTAACATATCCAAGATGAATTTTGAAGTCTCAGAAGAACAGAAAATTTTTCTTGACAAGATAGACCGAGTCTGCAGGTCCATTAGGGATTATGAAACAAGGTGTTATCTGGATGAAAAAATAAACGATCGAATAATTCCGGAATTTGGAGAAATTGGAATGCTTGGGTGTC
>CAMLDG010000012.1 GCA_946478655.1 uncultured Nitrosotalea sp. | reverse complement strand
AGATCCACGCAATTCCAGTCTTTGTATTATCTTTCAGATAGCCGCTCAGAAATACATCACTTTTTACTTGAAAGAATGAATTTTCAGAGATGTTACTTGTTCGTAAAGTAATTTTTGAGCTATTTCTAAATGCAGGATAGTCTGTAAAGCTAAAAACTTTGATAGTAAATGTTCCATTGTTTGTCTGGTCAGAAGAGATTTCTTTTGTAATCATTTTTCCTCCGGCTTTATCAACAAGATCAGATGCAAATTGTGTTTGCAGATAGTTTATTATTTTATGATCGGGATCAGCAAAAGAATAATCAATATTTCCCCCAGATTGTAAATTACATGCCTCCTGTTGCCATATTGATGAATCCTTTATGGCATTAATCATGAGTTGACCATGAAGCAGTTCATGGTATAGTATGACCAAATTTTCAATATTGTGCAATCGGGGATCTGTTTGGGTATCATTTGATATTACCTGTGGATTAATTCTAAGTTCGTTATTGCAATCTAGAGAAATCTTTCCAGCCTGAACGGTTTCAGAGCAATGCCATGTGTAGGAACCTCCCGTAACTAGATCTTGATGAACTGTATTTTCATCAAACTTTGCCAAACTAGTTTTTACACTTGTTATAACTTGATTATTGGTATCATGTAAATTACAAGAAAAAGTGGTTACCATAGTTTTTTGAAATGTTTCGATCACATCAGATACATCTTGTTTTGGTGCACTTGCTATCTCAAATTGGGCAAGTAACTGATCAAAGTTAGTTTTTTCTTCGCTTGTCGGAGGTTCATACAATGCATATGCAGGAACAATATTTACAATCAGTACTAGACTAAAAAGCAGGATATACTTCAACAAGAAAGAAGGTCGTAATTATATAATTAAGAGTTAGGCACAGATTGTATCTGATTCTTTAATTCATCCCATGCAGGTTTTGGATTTTTGTTGACATCAAAAAGACCTGTACCACACAGATATGCTGCAGTATTATTCAAGACCACGTTATTGCCAAACATAGAATTGCTTTCCTGGTTTAATGAGTTGTAACAGGTATCAACAGGTCTGTCATATTGTCTGTACCAAGTTAGAAACTCAAAACTAGATTGATTCTTTTTGTAAAAGTCATAGACTGTTTTTACAAACTTTTGTTGGTCTTCCTTTGTTCCATTAAGAGATGGGTCAGTACTCCAACCAATCTCCATCAATGCTATTTTCTTGCCCTGTGCAAAATCAATCATCTTTTGCAAATTAGCATTCGCCTTATCGGTACTAGTACTTTGATAATATAACAAATCTACAGGTGCATAAGAATATGCAACAAAGTCACCTTGGTTTAGTTTTCCTACAATATCACCCTGACCATGATTTATGATGTCATTTAGTGAAAACCAATTTCCAAATTTGACATTTGGATGCTTTACTTTTAATTTTTCATATACGCCATTGAAGAAATCCACATACTTTGGAATTTCATCTGGATTATCTCTAAAGTAGTTGTCTACACTACCTCCAATTATCACGTAATCTACTATGTAATATCTTGAAAGTATAGCATCAAGAGTAGTCACTGTTTGATCCTGAAGTTTTTGATCAAGTTGTGGTTTTCCCATCCAAGCAGGGAATGGACCTAGAATTTGGTTGTTGACTACAGAAAAGTAAAGTGTGACATTAAGACCCTGTTCACGATTTAATCCCATTAGAATATCAGAGTAGCTCCAATTGTATGCACCTTGTTTTGGTTCCATGACAGGCCAAGAAAGATAGACATTGCTCCTTCCAATTCCTGTTGATGCGGCTTGAGCATATGCATTTTTGATCTCTTGAAGAGTTGGTGTCTGAGTGGGAGGCATGATAACAAGGCCAAGTTTTGGATTATGTGAAGAATTTACAGGTACAACTGAATTTGGTCCACCAGTTTGTAATTGTGGAACTACAAAGAAAATTACTGCAAGTGTTATTGCAATTCCTGCTCCAATGGCAGCACCAATGAGCTTCTTATTCAACAATACCCTCAAGAATTGGAGATACTAAAAGAGTTTTGATTTAGGAAAAAAATCCTAACCAGATGTACAACCGCTATATCCGCATTCTATGCACACACTGCATCCCTCTGCAAATACCAAGTTGTTTTTGCATGTAGGACACAATCTTTCTTCCATTTGTTCTGGAGTAAGTGCTGGTGCTGGAGTAGATTGCAGATTATCTGGAATTTTTATTTGAAGTGCTCTTTCTATCTCAGTTTTCAGATATGCGTTTGTGACATTCTTTGAGATATAGTCCGTGACATAACCACTTGGGCTTACTTGGAAGTTCTTTTGAACATTGTTTCCAGTCATATGCAATACTTGTTCATGTCTTGAACCATCACGGAATACAGTGATTCCTTTTAGACCAAGATCATGTGCAAGCAGATATGCAGCTTTTACATCATCAGATGATACGTCATTTGGCATATTGATTGTCTTTGCAATAGCATTACCTATCCAGCGCTGCCATACTCCTTGAGCCATCAGGTGATCTGCCCAGTGAATGTCCATTGCTGTGACAAATATCTTTTGCATCCATTCTGGAATTTCAGCGATTCCTTTTACTGAACCATAATTGTTTGCAATCTTTTCAAGGATTTGATCGTTGTATAGCCCATGTTCTTTTAGCACTGCTTCAAAGATTTTGTTAGTGTAGAAGAATCTACCTACTGTAACTCTCTTTTCAAAGACTAGAGCAAACATTGGCTCCATTCCGTTTGAACAGTCAGATATCATTGACAGTGTACCAGTTGGAGCAACCGTTGTTGTCAGAACGTTTCTGATACCATGCTTCTGAATCTTGGCAATTAGAGCATCCCAGTCATATGTACGGGCACTCTTTGGTTTCTCATAATATCCAGCAACAGGAATTTTACCTTCTGGATATTCTGTTTTTGAGCATAGTGGGAATGATCCTCGTGTCTTTGCAAGTGCAACACTTTCTTCCATGGAATAGTATGTCAATGCTTCAGCAAGCTTCTCTTGGAACTCATATCCTTCTTGTGAGTTGTATGGAATTCGTAATTTGAACAAGAGATCTGCAACTCCCATTACTCCAAGTCCAATTCTTCTAGAATCTTTTGATGCCTTGTCAATTTCTGGAATTGGATATGTGTTAACATCTATTACGTTGTCAAGGAATCTTGTTGTCTTTCGTATGGTTTCTTCATATCGTTGCCAGTCAAATTCGTATTGACCATCTGCTTTTCTCTTGACATAATTAGATAGATTGATCGATCCAAGATTGCAGGATTCGTATGGATAGAGACTTTGTTCTCCACATGGATTTGTTGCTCGTATTGGGTGACCTCTTGCTTTTGCAAAAACATTGTATTTGTTTATGATATCAAAGAAGATCAATCCTGGTTCACCACTCTTCCATGCAGAAAGTGCAATCAAGTCAATCAAGTGATGTGCATTTATTTCTCTCACAGGAGCTTTGTCTTTTGGATGTCTAAGAGTGAATTTTCCATCTGCTGAGTTAACTAGTGCTTCCCAAAAGTCTTCCCAAACTCCTACACTTACGTTAAAGTTCTCTAGAACACCTGGTTTTGTTTTTGCAGTGATGAATTTTTCAATATCTGGATGCCATGCCTCTATGATTCCCATATTTGCACCCCTTCGTTTACCGCCTTGTTTTACTACTTCAGTAACTGTATTGATGATGTTCATAAAAGAGACAGGACCTGAGGCTACTCCAGATGTGGATGCCACCATATCTCCTTCTTGTCTCAAATCTGAATAGTTGATTCCAACTCCGCCTCCTGATTTGAATATCAATGCGGCGTCTGATGATGATTTCATGATCTTTTCCATATCATCTTCCATTGCAAGCACAAAGCATGCAGAGAGCTGGCCTAATCGTGCACCAGCATTCATCATAGTCGGTGAATTAGGTAGAAAGTCTTGTGCAACCATAAGATCAGCACCTTCTTTGATTCGTTCAGTATATTGCTCAAACTTGTTTGCAGCCAACATGGTCAACAATTCTCTAAAGCTGACTTTCATCTGGCCATGTTTTGCCAAATCTATGTAGTGATTTATCAGAGATCTAAAGTGATATTTGTTAAGATAGTATTTTCCTATCTTGAATTTGTAGTTAAAGTCATCAAGTTTGTCAAGGTATCTTGCTGCTTCCTCTGTATTTTGAGTATTTCCTCCTTCAAGTTGGAATACAGATGGATCTCTAATGATATCTGCAATGCCTACCAAGATAGCAACTCTTTCAAACATTTCTCCTGGACTTTCAGTTATCTGGCCTTTGTTGTTTCTGAGCAGGTATCTTGATGCAAGAACTCTCAAGCAATTAAGATCAAATTTCTTTGCAACGCCATCAAGTGATTTGGATTCAAGTACTTTCATTTTCTCTTCTCGAACTCTTCGTCGCTCGTGTCTGTACAGGATGTACGCCTTTGCGATCTCGCCAAGTCCCTCTTCAATCAGAGTGGACTCGACCATATCTTGAACATCTTCTACACTTGGTGCTTCAGAACCAGAAAATCCTCGATTCACGAGTTTTGCAAGAACATGATTAGCTAGTTTGTCTGCCAATCCATGATCTGATCGTCCGCAAGCAACAAGTGCTTTGTAGATTGCGCTTGAAATTTTATCTCTTTGGAAATCCGAGACTCGACCATCGCGTTTCTTTACTTGAATGATCGAATTTTCTATTTGTGAAAAATCTGTCAAATTACTCCCCTTACCCCTATCAAATGGCAGTTAATTAAACACTGCGGCAAAAAATAATTTTCAAAAGCTAAACTTTGGATCAATTTTGTTGACACCGTTACAATTTCCATGGTATTAGATCACCTTACGGCAAAATAAATTTTAATATAAAATCCTAGATTAATTCAAAAATTTTGTTCATTAAATTATTAGTCGTTCCTAGTGTGAAGGCTATGCTAGTATGTAAGGAGACTTACATACAGAACACTTTTCAGCGATCTTTTCCTCTTTGAGGCCGCAGTTACTGCATATAGGTACTTTTTTGATAGGTCTGAAAGATCCCAATAGATCACCTGCCTTTTCTATTGCCTTCTTTATTCCTGAGGAATCCATTGCATCTGGGATCTTTAATTGGACCAAGAGGCCGCCGTTAAGTATTTTTGAGAAATAATTAGATTCTACGATCTTTTCGTTCTTAGGAGTCATCTCTGCCATCTCAGAGGCATCAAGAACAACTCCTTCTGAATACGATTCGCCCATTACGTGATTGTTAATTGACATTTTACCATATTTTTCACCATCAAGAGACGAGAAACGGCTTGCAGCATCACTCTCAGTCATGGTCACAATGACATTGTCACCCATCTCTTTTCCTTTCTTTGTGGCTACTTCCATAGCGGTGTTTATCACTTTGGCAAGGATTTCGTGTCCAGCCTTGTTATTTTCATAACCAAGAATACCATAAACTGCTTCCTTGAGACCTATCAAATTAACAACAAGTGTAACCGATCCCTTTTGCATGTACTGAGTATTGTTTGCAAGTATTGGGTTAAGACCACGTCTTGTTAGATCAGATATCTCCTTCTTTCTTAGAGACATGGCGGCTAGTGCAGGTTTCATCAGCAGTGCAAGTCTTGCTCTGAAATAAGTTTCGTCCTTGTTAGATTCAAAGGCAAGTCTTGGCATATTGATCGATAAAGATTCTAGATTGATAGAAGTCGTTCCGACATTCTTTGTATCTCCTCGTGCTAATCCTTTGTTAGATACTAATCCTTTAGCAAACATAATGTGTCCACCCAACGCAATTACATCTGCCAAAGTTTCTGAATAGTCACTTATCTTGGCCTTTTCATAATCAATAATCAGTCCTATTGAAGGAAGCGGTGTAGACTTTACATATTTCTTGTAGGCTTGAAGAACAGTTCCAACCATCTTTGGTTCTGTTCCAATAGAAATTCTAAATGAAGCAAGTGTTCCATTCTTTCCATATTTTGGTCCTGTAGATATTTTTGCAAAACAACTTGCAAGTTTTTCTTCAATTTCAGGCAAATTCTTGGAATATTTTTGTAATACTGCAACCAATCCATCCATCACTATTTCTTGTGATGCTTCTTTTATCAGAAGACAAGTAAGTAATGACAGGGAAGTGAATAGGTCATCTAGTGAGCTTGGTGATGAAGTCCTTGTTACGCCTAGGAATTTTCCTCTCAAGTCAACTCCTTCTTCGATGAGTTCCTTAATGTTTACAAATATTGTATCTGGAAGAAGTGACCATAATCCAGCGTTAGTAATGTGAAGATCTCCTGAGAGATGAGAATCAGCCACATCCTTAGGCAGAGTATTTAAAACGAGATATTCTCCAAACACATTCTGTCCTGTTTTAAACAACAGACCTTCAACTCCGTTATGAATTCCATCTACGTTGGTCAACATCTCATGAATGTCATAGCCAGGCAAGCCAAATCTTGCCAGTTTGTGCCTATAATCTTCATGACCCTGTTCTAAGAGTACAGAGTTGACCATTTCGCGTATAAGAGAGGATGTAAGATATGATGTTTGGAATTTGTATATTCGGTTCTCTACTTCTTCTGTAATTTTTTGAGCAAGCTCAAGTGGGAGACTACCCTCTCGAACCAACGATTGAATGATCTTGTGAGAATTGAATTCTTCTATGGACTCATGTGAAGTCCTAACGTACATCTTGCCACTTTCAATGATAGATCGCTCTTCAATCTGTCTTGCAAGACTTAGGACCAATTTTCCCAAATTGGTAATAGTGTATCTTCTTTCAGATTTATTCAGGGCTACAAGAGACTGTCTTAGTAATTTTCTCAAGTGGTATGCAAACTTGCCACTTTCTTTTTTAGACTTGAAGCCTGCAAGAGATTTTAATTCAGAATAAGTAAGCGGTCCTTTGGAGTTTAGTATACGTAAAATATCAATTCTGTTTGGACTTGCCATAACAGAGAAGATCATTCTTACACGCTTTGATGCTGATTGTAATATTCCCCCACGTTTTGGATCGCCAAAGTCCTCGCTAAGTTCCATGGAATTGTCTAGAGAGCATCGGTAATTAAGATTTTTGACTAAATTGATAGTACGGAAGCTTTTTAGATCAGTTTTTCTGTACATCCACACTAAATTCGGATGGAGAAAGTGTGTGTCCACAAGATGGGCATTTGCTGTTATACGGTCGCATTACGTCCTTTATTGATTTTAACATACGCATATTTGCAATTTTAGCTCCGCATCTTCCGCAAACAACATCGACTGACATTACAAACTAATGTCATTTGAAATATTATAAAAGAGATTTTTCGAATTTATTTTATCACTTTCGTAAATTTGTTTACTGCTTTTCGATTATGATTCCACGTTGATCATAACCTGTGATTTTTGCTCTTGTTCCAAGAGGAAGATCTGCAGGAGATTTTATGCCTGCCATAAAACCAGAGATTCTCAATTCAGAATCATCTAATTTCATAACTACCCAAGCATATGGAACATACTCTTCGTATCCGTCTGGAGGTACGGTGATTATTGTATAAGTCACAATGGAACCCTTACCATCAACTATTGTATTCTCAAATCCTTTGTTTCCGCAATTTTGACAAAAATATGTAGTAACAAGATGGTGATGACCACATTTTGTACATTTTCTAGTCAGAACCTTACCTAATTTGGCATTGTTAGCGAATTCTTCTTTTGTTAGCAATTCTATACACTTTTGAATATATGTACGGCACAGCTGGCGCCTGTTGCACCAAAGTTATGTGTTAATCCGATTTTAGCATCTTTGACTGTTCTATCACCTGCTTTTCCAGTTAATTGATCAAAAACTTCTGCAACTTGACCTATTCCAGTTGCACCAATTGGGTGACCCTTTGACTTGAGTCCTCCGGATGGATTGATGGAAATATCACCATTAAGTTTGGTTCTTCCTTCTCTAACAGCTTCAACAGCTTTTCCTTTTTCGAAAAATCCCAAATCCTCAGTGTCAACTAGCTCTGCAATTGTAAAGCAGTCATGAACTTCTGCAAAATCAACATCCTTGGGAGATATACCTGCCATCTTGTATGCAGCTTGTGCTGCAATTCTTGTACTTGGTATAGTAGTTATGTGATCTCTTCCTTGCAGTGCAGCAGGTGATCCAC
Organism: uncultured Nitrosotalea sp.; assembly: GCA_946478655.1. Next base: position 296 of record CAMLDG010000012.1, on the reverse strand, counting down.
CCCTACCTGATCCAATTACTTCAACATAGTCTTTGGTATGTGCCTTTGCAAATTTTTCACTACATAATATAACAGCACTTCCTCCATCTGAAAATGGACAGCAATCATACAACTTTAGTGGACTTGCAACTACTGCTGATTTCATTACATCATCTATTGTAATCTTTTTTCTTAGATGTGCTTTTGGATTAAGAAGTCCATTGTCATGATTTTTTACTGCAACCATTGCAAGATCTTCTTCGGTTGCTTTGAATTCAGCAAGATATGCTCTTGCCATAGATGCAAACAATCCAGGA
>CAMLDG010000011.1 GCA_946478655.1 uncultured Nitrosotalea sp. | reverse complement strand
ATCAAGTGTCCACGCTGTGACAAGGTAATGGTATCAATGCAAGCTTGTCACATGATATGCACAAACTGTGGAGCACACTTGGACTGCTCAGACAAGGGTTCGTTCTGGTAATTAAAAACCGGGTCTATCAAACTGAAAGTTTTCTGCCAGTTGCCCAACTTTTTCCCTCATCATATCAAGATAGTCTTCATATTTTGCCTCAAATCCACAGTAGGGACACTTGACATTTGTTGCTTCATCATCAAGTATTGCAACTTTGTCACATTTAGGACATTTTGCATCCATGAATTAATTTGTCAACTAAACTATATAATGTTCGCTTGGTTTGTTAATTAAGCCTGTGAATGAAAATAACACTTTTGGCATCTTGTTTACATCAGGATTCTTTGAGATTATCATCATTAGCTATTCAATATACAGTACAGGATAATAAATTTTAGGTGACGTTTGATGATGGACGGCCCGATAGAGTCCGGGAATAGTTGTAGTGGGTACTGTCCTAATTTTTTATTCGTTCTTCAATTAAAACAAAAGTATATTTCTCAAAAGCTTCCTGATTGCATGTCTATTTGGAACATGAAGTAATATTCATCATCTCCATTTTTAACTCCAATAATCCATTTCCCATTTGTTTAATAGCTTGGAATATTATATGAAAAAGAAAAATATCAGATTGTGATTATTTTAGAATATTATCTTTTAGTCTATGTTAGGATTAAAAAGAAAAGAAGGTAATACTTTACTAAGGAGACCAGAGTAAAGCATTATTGGATATTGGTGTTCCTGAAGTTTTATACCATTGTACAGTACCTGCTCCGTAACCAAGAGTGTTATCATGGTTCTTTGCATGAGCATCTCCAACATAATCAACTCCTCCAACTAAGTATACATTTTTTGCAGAATCCCAGGTTATATTAGCCCAAGAACCTTGTAGTGCATAATTGTAATAGCTAGATAGGAATAATGTTGTCAATGTGCCACCGAAATCCAATGTATCTGAAAATCCCATGCCCCAATGTTTCTCCGTACCTGCGGTAGAAGAGCTTGAAGCACTTTCCATTCCAGACTGCAATAGATTCACAGTTTGGGTATTGCCGAATTTATCAACCACTGTTGTTTGTCCAGATGTAAAGTATGTACTAGGATCACTGTATGTACTTGTGTAATACGTATATTGGTAAAGCACTGGACTACCAGAGGTAGGATATACGTAGTCATACACGTTGATATGATCTCTACATCCACAACCACTAGTTGCCCACGACATTGAGTGGTATACATGATCTACATTTGTGAAAACATAACCAGTATCTTGACCTGGATCAAATACCTTACTACATGCTCCTGCATTACAATGCCAAAATTGAGGAATTGTATATACATGGTAAGCATTAGTTACTGATACATACGCACCATTTTGGTATAACCATGGAGTGATGCCAGTGACTGTGCTGTATCCCGAGGTACTCATAATTCCAATTAGTGAAGAAGAGAGACTAGAACCTACAGTTCCTTTGAAATCTATATCTCCAAATACACTATCTGCATGAAATACTCCCGTACTCTGTCTTCCCGCCACATATGATTGATAAGCAGAAGCGCTTTGAGACACACTTGTACCAAGTACTAGTATGCACAATAATGCTCCTAGAAATAATGTATTATTTCTAGTTGACAACTTTAATCAACACCGCTCCTGCGGGTACAGAAAGGTCTTCGTGCCAAGGTTGTGGTTCCACATTTGGACTTATTCCGATTGGCATGTTGAGTAGCTCATCAGGTAAGTCAGCAGGTATTGTGATTTTCATAGTCATGGTTTTTGTTTCACCATTTTTCAGTGTGACAACTTGGTCTGAATAGGAAACAAAAGAAGAAAGACTGTAAAGTCCAGGTACTTGCCCACCTTTATCTAATGCTCTGGAAATATCATCAGGATTCATATTTTTTGCATTTCCAGTTAGTACGGCTTGTCTAATTGGTTCCATTTTAAGAACTATATTTTGTTTAGCCGCAGGGTCTGCAGTATAGGAAATTGTCAGACTTACATCTGCACTTTGACCCTTTTTAAGAGTCAACTCCTTTGTTCCTACGTTAACTTGAGCAATTGATTCATGATGTACTGGATTTGGATTATCTTTTGAATAAATACCAGCTGAAACGGATTTATCACTTGTATAAGATTTGTTCTCATCTGATGGCATTATTCCTCCAGAGGTCATGAAAATGGTCACAACAGCTATAATACTTACTGTTGTTGCAATAAGTACTTTTTGTGATTTTGTCATGTTTTTGAAATTCACCTGTGTGTTTTTGTTTTGATGTTGTGTCATAGTTATTGCATTCCTATTTCGGGTAATTGCTAATAAAACGAACTCACCCTGATCAGCTGATTTGGGTGAGCAATGTTTATAAAAAGAATAGATTTCATGACAAAATTATTTAGATTAGATTAAATCGGGTTTTATTCTAGAAAAATTTGTTCAAAAGTAAATACCAGAATTATGCAATTATGGTTTTAGTGGATATAAGATGTTCATGAAATTTTAAGAGCATGTTAAACATTTCTCTACCCGTTACTGTCAACTGGTACAGTTCCTCTTTTCCATGTATTATAGATTCAAGATAATTATTGCTTTTTAACCAGATCAAGTAGCGAACAAATGAATTCCACCTTATTCTAGAAACAGAATGTATGTGTGTCTTTTTCATATGAGTATTTTCGTAAAATGCCTCAGCAATTCGAATAAGAACCATGGTATTTGGCTTGAATTTCTCTTTTAAAATATCATATGTCCCGGACGCTTTTTATTTAAAGGATCCGCATGTTTCTTACCACTGTATTATCATATCACCATAGAAAACATTTTCTTTAAATATATTCCAAGAGTTTATCGATGGTACCGTACACCTTCTACCTAATTGTTACATTCATCATGTCAACACCAAAAAATATAGAGATCATCATAAAACATTAGTGACCATAAGAACAAGTTTTCATTGATTTTTACCCTGTAATTTATTGGTCATATCGTACCACTCGAGCCATATGTAAGCAGATAATATTTTTGGTTAAACCCAGATTGAATCAAAACTTAATAACCACCTTGTGAACCGTACACCAATTTATCAGAATTTGAATAGATACATGTCATTTTAGCATTCATCATATCATAAGAGAGGCCAGACGGGAATGACTTTAATTAACTTCTGTATCACCCCGTCTCTCTAACCCGTCTGGCCAGTGAGAGACTGGGTGATATCTCATACCATCCCGGTACAATTTATGGATGTTGATTATTTTCTTTCAAGTCATCGTCATTTCAATTCCAAAAATAGTTGACAGGTTTTGGTGAAATTCAAATTTCACTTATCAGTTTATTAACCAGATAAACACAAGAAATTGGTTTTTGATTTACAAAAGATCAACCGTAGCTTTCTTTTGTGCATCAATTTCATCAGTTGATCAAATTATATCTCTAGTTTTAAAACAGGAAATGATCAAACAAGAGAATTAGGAGAAAAGCATGGACACAAATTCAAGATCGCATATAATAATTCCTGACGCAAACGTATGTCTTGCATATTCGGTAAACCACAAGTACAGGACACATAACAAGAAGACGGTTCATGTACGAATTCCATACTCTGAAGCAGTTGAGTACTATCTTGCTTCTGAGATACCAAAGAGATCTATCTATGTAATAAGAGCAATAGAGCTCGAGACGCGCAGAATGATGGATAAAGTACTCAGGGATGCAGTACGCAGGGCAGGACTTTTGGTAAGAACCAGAAAGAGTCTGATGACACCATCACTGTCAAGGTTTTACAGTCTGTACGATGCCATATCGCCTAGCTATTACGAGTTGATTCCTGATGCTTGCCTGTTTTACATCGATATCTGGAAGGATACATCAAAGGATTCCAAGAAGAAGACTTGGGAGTCCATCAAGAAGAAACATCTAAAGGATGGCCCCCCAACAGGCAACGACCTGGTAATACTTGCCACTGCTGCAAAATTAGCAGAGCAATATGATGTAGAGATTTTTACCTTTGATCATGATTTTATTGTTTTTTCAGATGAGATCAAGAAAGTCTTCAATGTTAGCATAGTCAATGCTGGAGCGATACCGCATTAAGGCAGCTGGGAATGATTGGATGAATATTATTTCAAATCATTAGATTTTGCAGATATGTTACATTTCACTCTATAAAAGACGGTTAGCAATGTAACACTGATCAATAAGATTGGAATTGCAAATGAAAATTCTGGAACTGCTGAAGTTCCAAACAAGGGCGCCTGATCATTTAGATAGTAATAACGCCAAACATTATAGTTTGCTTGATCATGGCTTACCCATTCCTGTAGGGTGCCATTTTGTATAGCGCTATTCATTTGAGTCTTCATCATTTCCATCCATGTGGTACCTTTGTATTGATAATATGGTGTCCAATCTTCACGTTGTCTCTCCTTATCTGGCATGCAACCAGCACAGCCGTAACATGGAGCAGATGGCCAGTCAGAATTTGACATACATATTGCTTTTACTGAATGGAAGGTCATTGAAGGAACTAATAACAACATGAGAATTATTGAAAGATGCAGAGTTTTCATTTTACTTGCTTACCAATAACTTGATCTTATCATGATATATGGTAATCCCGGCTTGTGGCATTGCATGATAACCTAAAACAGTAGTTGAATTTCTAGCATTTGAAAGCCCATATCGTGTAGGTATAGATATTCCACTTGTGACACCCGAACCATTAGGATTTATCTTATGTTGTCCGTAAATTTCTTCAGAGCCATCGGGTAGTTTTACATCAAGCATTATCATACTTCCACCTGGAGTATTCATTGCCCCTTCTGGAAAAATAAAAGTAATATTTTGAAATTTCATCGATATTCCTTTGGTCAAATTATCAATTGTATAGTTCAGAGTAGTTTGATAATAGGTTTGATTGTTGATTGATACTATTGTATTATCTTCATCCATTCCATCATAAGGATGATCATACAGTTCAACTTTTGGACTTTGATGAGAAGGACCATAGTAAAAATAATTGTCTGATATGACAGTATCGTTATGTGGTGATGCTGTAGACAGTGGGATAACTCCAGTGTCATAGATTCCTGTAATAGCATATGCAGTTACAGAAAATTGTCTTTGATACGAATCTTTCCCAAGTGAGACATACAAAGTGTAATTACCTGACTGGGTTATTCTGGTAGAGAATGTGCCATTTTGGTCAGGGAAATAGAAACTATAATGTTCATCAGGATCAGGACACGAAACAGCTTGTGCAATATAGGAAAATACAGGCCTTTCTTTATCATCATTTTTATAAATTGTAATCTCTGGTGGCAGACATGGATATGTACCAAATCCTTGAATTAATACTGAAAAATTAATTGCTTGTCCAATCTCATATCTTTTCTCTAATCCTTGCGGGTCAATTTCGATATAGCCCTTAGCGCCAGATGATAACGGAGTATCTCTGGAAAATGGATGAGCGTATATGATTAATATTCCAACAGCCGTTCCCATTACAATAGCAAGTGTGATTAAAAGATTTATGATTTTCAATTTTCTAACCCTAACCCAATAGAATGAGTATTAATTACACTTGTAGGCATGAATTGTTTTTGTCACATATAGTACAATAATATATTTCAAATCACATAGATTGTAAATTAGCACAAAATAAAAAAAGAAGTTTAGGGTTGGAATAAAATCAACAATATCCTAGCCCATTATTTGTACAACTAATTTGTACATTGGCATTATTTCCTGTGTTTGCAGTTACGCTTCCCCCGTCACCACCTTGTGTATCATAATTATACACATAGGTATTGGGCGAACTGGATGACGTATCATAAAATGTATAGCTGTAGGTAATTGGATTATAGAAGAAGTACGAAGAAGTAGAACTGTTACCCCATTCTTCATCTTCTGCTCCGCTTGGATAGCTGACTCCACAAAGAAGATTACTAGTGCTATCAATTTTTATGCTCGTACCTGTGTCTCCACTAAGTGTGACTGTAGCTGCTACACTTTGACCACTATTTATTACGCCCATGTAGTACTTTCCTTGTGTCACTCCATCCGCTCTTATGTAACCTGTTGCCGTAGTTCCTGTAGTAAATGCTCCTGCTGACATTTGGAAGGGATATCCATTTGTGGCATCTTCAGAACATGAACCGGTAATCCACCCATCAAAATCTACATACCAGGCTGGCGAAGAACCAAAAAGAAGAGCTTTATCATATACAGCTGCAACTTGTAACCATTCACCATCGTTTGAATTTTTTGCATTAAGAAAATGATACAAATTGGTACCTGAAGTACTTGAAGCTACAAGTGGAAAACTCTGTTCTTCCTCATAGATAGAATTTCCTCCAGTACTGTAATGGTTGAGTATAGATTGATACACATGAAGTACTGGATATGAAGTAGTTAGAGGGCGCACAGTTGTTTGTTTCTTTTCATTGATTAATGATGGATAGTTATGCCAATGGTCTTTATCTATTTTGTACGGGTTAGAACTCGCTAAACCAAGATACTTGATTTCTGCACCAGTTGAATTCCACGTAATGATTCCCATCCAGCCAGGATGAAGATCAGTTTGTTCATCTATTTTTTCTTGTAATTTTTGTGCATATAATGGCATTTCAGGATGTGAATGATGTTTCACAGAACTTGTCAGAGCAAACACGTTTGTATTTGACATCAACAGTATGGCAGACAACATTAATGCTGCCATAACGTATTTGATGCTTGCCTTGTTGTTTTGTATTTTCATGTTATTGAATGAACGGTACAAGAAATAATAGATAACCCTTGAGGTGAAGAATTCCGAATTTGCAATCATTTGCAAACACATGTAAACAAAAAATCTACCATAATCAGTATTGCCTGGATTGAAACAGTTGGAAAATCATGGTATCAAAGTTCTAACATAAGATTAGGAAGATCGCTTTTGTTTGATTTACGGTAGATGTCCCCATCCACGTTCTACCAGAATACTGGCAGTATTAGACGTTACACAAGCAGGTGAACCATCCTCGGATTTTATGATAAGTTGAAATCCTTGGTCGCATTTTATATCAGTAGCTGGAATTCCATTTTTAAGTTGCTGTAATGGTAGGTAAGGTTTTGGTGGTACTCCGGCATGCACGATAGTAAGCGGTTCTTTTACAGTCTGATTTCCATATGTGAAAGAAATATAATATGAATCCAGACCGGATTTCCCTGTTACAGTAACAGTATAATCAAACAATTTATCTGAATTGATATTGCCAGCAGGGATAAGATCTGTTTTGTATAATGAATCATTTTTAAATATTTTAATGAAGATTGACTGTCCTTTTTGTAACGTATCAACTTTTCCATCAATATCAATGGTCTGAACAAATGTTCCATTTTCATAATCAGTTCCCCTAACACTACTTGTTGATAATTTCATTGGCATATCTACAGGATTATTTTCAGTCTGTGCAAATACTAGATTGATGGTAACTATCAGAAATGCAAACAGAACTGTCATAGTGAATTGTTGAAAAAGATTCATTCTAATTAAAACTCTAAATACATACTTAAATTCGTCGTATCATTCAGCCATATCATTACTACATAAATCCATATAAAAAAAAGAATGGTGCTCCTACCAACTAGTGTAAGAGAAGGAATCACTTACTTGCGTTCCTGAAATAGATTGAGTCATCACTTGGTATGTATTGCTGAAAGAGTAGCTTCCGTGGCCATTATACGCAGTTGCACCAGTTATTGATGTTGTATCATATTGTTTAGTACCGCTATTGTCTGTAATTATTACAGGCTTCTTTACGGTATCAGCAACCAGAGATGAGGTTCCAGATCCTGTGACGTACTCATCCTGAAAAGACATTGGATTAGTAATCTGTCCCAGTTGAGGAGTATATCCCAAAGGAGTAGCAGAAATCCAAGCATTTGTTCCTAACTGAATTTCAACAACGTACTGATTAGATGACAATGGAGATGGCTCTAATGCTCCTCCTAAGATGTATGTAGAACCTGGACTTGTTGTAGCTGGTATGGATATTTGATTATATGTAGATCCATATGCAGCGGTATAACTCCATCCATCAACTAAAGATCCACCGGGTACTGAACTACCTCCTACTCCCCAATCTATTTGGAAGAATGTGTATGGTGTTGAACCACTAGTTGTTCCTCCATAATTGAAGTTAACTGGATTGTAGTAAATCCCGTTGCTAGCGGTGGTTATGCTTCCTGTAGGCATCGTCCATGTTGTGTTAAAGCCCATTGCATTATTGTTGTTAGTTGGATAACTCCAATATGCTCCTTCTTGCTGTACGCCAGAAAGATAAGGCGGTCCAGGATGTACATGTTTGCCTACTACACGCGTACCTGCTACATAATGTATGGTTAATGGATGACCATATTTATCATGTGTCCAAAGTGGTGTTATCCATCCACCATCAGCTGTTCTAATTGCATCTGCTGGAATTGTTTGCTGTTGAGCATTGATATTGGGCAGTATTGTCATTGGAGACAACACCATAAACCCAATTACAAGTGATGCCATTATTGCTGTTGCAGTTTTTGTCTTGTTGTTTTGTATTTTCATGTTATTGAATGAACGGTACAAGAAATAATAGATA
>CAMLDG010000010.1 GCA_946478655.1 uncultured Nitrosotalea sp. | reverse complement strand
CAAAATTGAAGGAGAAGACCTCTACCTAATAGGAACAAGTGAACATGCAGTAGCGTCCATGCATTCAGATGAGATAATCGATGGTAAAAAATTGCCTCTAAGATATGCAGGAGTTAGTACATGTTTTAGAAAGGAAGCAGGAGCTCACGGCAGAGACCAGAAGGGAATATTTCGTGTACACCAATTTGAAAAAGTAGAACAGTTCGTATTTACAAGACCAGAGGATTCATGGCATGAACATGAAAGAATGTTGGCAATAGCAGAAGAATTTTATCAAAAAATAGAGATCCCATACAGAATCATGTTATTGTCAAGTGGAGATTTGGGTAAAGTATCTGCCAAGACCTACGATCTAGAAGCTTGGATGGCAGGTCAGAAAAGCTACAGAGAGATAGTATCATGTTCTAATTGTCTTGACTTTCAGGCAAGAAGACTGAAAATCAGATTCAGAGACAAAACCAACGAACAACCACAGTATCTACATTCTTTGAACAGTACTCTAGTAGCAACTACAAGAACAATGGTTGCGATAATAGAAAATTTCCAGACTAAAGATGGACATATTACAGTTCCAAAAGTGTTGCAAAAGTATGTCGGCTCGAGCCTAATCTAAAATGTCGTACAACTTATATTTTGGCCTCAGAAGTTCAACATAGTTGGCTCGTCAAAAGACTGCTAGAGTAAAAGACAAGTGGAGAGAAAAAAAGTGGGTTACAGTACTGCTTCCTGCTTCATTCGACAAAAAACCAATTGCCTATATTCCAATCACTGATGACGAAAACGCAGTTGGCAGAGTAATAGAGGTCACATTACATGACATATTGAAAGGAGATCCTTCCCAGCACCAATTCAAATTGTATTTCCAAGTACACAAAATAGAAGGAGAAACCGCAACAACAATTTTCAAGAGATTTGAGTATGCCAAGGAATTTCTTAGAAGTCTCGTTAGACGAGGTTCTTCATTGATTAGTTTTATTGCAGATGTCAAGACAAAAGACGGATACATTTTCAGAATAAAGATAGTTGCACTAACCCAGAAAAAATTGAACACCTCACGAAAGCATGCAATCAGATTGGTTGCCCAAGAAGTAATGTCAAAAACTATTCCAGAAATGACAATAGACCAATTCATCCAAGCTACAGTATTTGGAAAGATAAACTCAGACATCATGGCTGCTGTCAAGAAGATAGTTCATGTAAGACACGTTGGTATTGAAAAGGCAAAACTAATCAGAACTGCAGAGGGCGAAATTGCTCTACTACAGGCCTAGTAGATATAGCCAACCACATACACATCATACAGCATGACACATCAATTAGAGATAACAGCTGAGGTGATTTTACATGCAACAGAGGATAGTAGAAAAATTTTCGAACCCATCTTTGATTTATTTCAAATTAATGAAGAGGAATTTACTATAGAAAAAACCCTTGGCCATTACGGAAATACCATAACACTTGCCAAGATAACACTGGTAAAGAAACGTGCAGAAGAATTTGTCAAAAAATTAGCGTCAATGATCCCAAAGACTCAGATGAAAGAACTGATAGAAAACATGGACATGCATTTTGAAGATACCTCACTATTTTTGAGAATAGGTAAGAATGAGATTGTGAGAAAAGAGATAAGTTTACAACAAAATAATGCAATAAAGATTAAAATAAAAATGCCAGTCTACAAAAAAGACCAAATTTCAAAAAAATACATAGAATTACTTACAGTTTGAATAAGATTTGCAAAGCCAGCATGATTTAATAACATTTATCGGTCTAAAGTAAAAGGGAATGAGGTAATATTTTTGCCGCTCCAGTCTGAGCATCTGCTGTGAGGAAGCCGCGACGAACCGACCCAAAACACCTTTTGATCTATTTTCATACGGTTCTTTTAAATAGAGTGGATCCTGTTTTTTCGCTGTGAAAACAGATTACGATATTATCGTAGCAGGAGGAGGCCTCGCAGGAATGATTGCGGCCCAGTCAGCCTCGTATTACTCTAAACAAAGATTATCAATTCTAGTAATTGACAGAAACCCAGAACCTACCATTGGTAAAAAGACAATCAACGGATGGGTTTGTGGAGATGCAGTTGGAAAGAATACTGTAGATTACATGACTGAGAGGATCAAGATTGCATGGGGTAATCCTGAGATTGAGCATCCAGTAAAAGGCGTAATGGCATTTTCTCCAGACAGAGAAACATCGATTCCCTTTGATGGCGATGGGTACATGCTCAACAGACAGCAACTTCCTCAACGCCAGCTCCGTGATGCAAAAAAAGCAGGAGTAAACATCCAGTATTCGGTAGCACTAAGGGGCCTGTTATATGACAATGGAACTGTAGTTGGAGTAGAAGGAACAAACTTAGTTACAAATGAACCATTCAAAAAAACTGCAAAGATAGTAGTGGATGCAACAGGAGTCACTTCAATGCTAAGAAATGGTTTATCCATAAATGCAAAGATAGAGCGAAAGATAGACCGTGACGATTTAGAATCTACAGGAAGACATATCATGAAATTCGAACAAGGAGTAGAAGACAAAAAAGAATTTGATCCAGATTATTGCATAATTCATCTTGATCAAGACATAGCTCCTGGTGGATATGGATGGGTATTTCCAAAAGGAAAAAACAAAGTCAACATCGGTCTAGGAGTACAACAAAAAGAACTGATAAAAAGAAATCAGAGACTGGGTGCACATGACGATGTCACAAAACTGATTAACGATTATGTAAAGATGAACAAGGCAATCAAGAATCCAAGATTATCAGACGATGAAATGGATTCCAACAATGTAACCGGTAATTGGCAAGTCTCCGTAAGAAGACAAAATGATTGTTTGGTTGCAAATGGATACATGCTCGTAGGAGACTCGGCATGGATGCCAAAACCACTTGATGCCGGAGGAATAGGTCCTGCAATAGTTGCAGCTACCATATTGGGTAAAAATGCAGTAAATGCAATTGAGGCCAACGATGTTAGCGAGGCAGGTCTTTGGCAGTATAACATTGATTTCATAAATGATTATGGATACAAAACAGCAGGTCTTGAAATTTTCAGACGCTTATTGCAGACACTTACAAATGATCAGATAAACTATGGAATGAAGCACTTTTTGTCCAAGTTAGATGTAGAAGCAATAAGCAAGGGTGAGCATCCAGACTTTGGAACTGTAGGAAAACTAGGCATGATGATAAGGGGCGCTCTTAACAAAAAATTAGCAGACGGGCTCAGATTTACTGCACAACAGAACAAGACACTAACTGAACATTACTACAATTTCCCCAAAAAGCCAGACGGTTTTGACATGTGGCAGAAAACTTTGCATCACATCCTAGATGAATCCTATGCAAAGATAGAAGTTTAGATCTGCAAACTCGTTTAAGACATTTTTAAATTAAGGATGAGACTTGGTACAGTTGTGCTTGCAGAGTCATTATACATAGATTGGAATAACTCCTTTGATGTTTTAGACAAGGCATATGCAGCTAATCTATTTGTGCTCATAATAGGACCAAAAGGAACTGGTAAAACAACTCTAGTAAGAGAATTTGCTGCAAAACGAGGAATCAAACTTGAATCAATTAACTTTAGTTTAAGAACGCGTGAAAGTCACCTAGTAGGAGCAAAGACACTAGAAAATGGTGCAATTGGGTTCGAACAAGGAATTCTAGTTAAATCCATGAAAGAAGGCAATATGTTGTATCTTGATGAGATAAACTCTGCAGAAGCAGATGTTCTTCTACGTCTTGATGAAGCATTAGATGATAGAAGGCAGATTGTTCTAAAAGAATCAGGCGGAGAACTAGTCAATGCCGCAAAAGGATGGTTTGTTGCAGCTACAATTAACCCATTATCTCATGTTGGTACAAAAGAACTACCACCTCAATTGTTAAGCAGATTTCCAATAAGGCTCAGATTAGATTATCCACCAGAGGATATTGAATTTCAGATAGTTAAACAGCATTCGTCAGGGTCACATGAAAAAGAGATCATGCAAGGAATAAAGTTGGCAAACATTCTACGACAAGCAGCTGCAGTAGAAGAGCTGTACTATTCTCCAAGTTTGCGTGAAACAATAGCATTTGCAAAGATACTTGATTCGGGCATGAAGACAAGACAAGCTGCAGAGATAGTATTTGCAAATGTATACCTACAATGGGGCACTGTAGAATTCCAAAAAGTAAATGACATCATAACATCAATGTTTGGTAGTTAATGCAATCATTACATCTTAGAAGCGATACATTACTTGAGATAGCTACATTTCTTGTAAGAAGATGGTCTGGAAAAGAATCTGTCACCATAAGCATATCTGATCAAAAGGAAGTACAGACAAAATTGCGCGAAAATAAAGTTTTGATGTTTCCATTAGAGAAATATCAAGGAACAGACTTTCAGAAATACAGACAGTTCAGGACAGCCTTATGGTATGAGGCAATGCGAATTAGATATTCAAATAAAATTCTCAGTAATGACCATGCTTTTGGGTTTATTCTCAATACTCTAGAAACAAGAAGAATTGAGACAATAGCAAGAACAGTTTGGCAAGGAATGGACGGTGAGATCATTTTCAGATATGGTGTTGCCTGGCTTTACAGGCCATTATTGAATACACTGTATGGAAACAGCAGAATTGTAGAGGGTTTCTCCCAGTATTTTTTGCTAGGAGACATCAAAGGAGAACTCTCACCTAGTGCATATGAAAAAGTTCAGAAAGCAAGCAAGTTGGCTATAGAAATAGTCAAAGAAAGCATTGAAAAAAAATATGAAACTGACTGGCTTGAAAAAAAAGTCCCAGAGATAATAAAAATTTTAGACATAGACCCACTTTTGACCATCCCAATATCAATACCTAAAATCAGTTCCGGAATGGCACTCTCAGATCAAGAATTTGTAAAGACTTTGAACAAGATTGCAAAATATCGCGAGAGTGATTTTGGCGAACTAGATCCCAACAGAATTGTAGAAGGCAAGGAGGTCTTCGAGGAGTTCAAAGTTTTGCTCGAAGAGGCAAAGAGAACAGAGAACAAAGGCCTGAACGATGAAGTGGTTGGAGTAAATACTCCCACCGTAACAAATGTAGATGAAACAAAGATTATCGATACAGATCTAATAAACCACCTTAAAGCAAAATTCAAAGAATGGAAATCTGGTTGGAAGGAGGAACATGTTTTTTCAGGAGATGAATTTGATGAAGAGTCATACATGGAAGGCCACAAGCCCTTCTTGTCAGATAGAAAAATTGCAATCAAGACAAAGATCGTGATACTTCTTGACCACTCATCTAGCATAGCAAACCAAGAGATACAATACAAAAAGGCTACGCTTGCATTGTGCGAGGTCTTGGAATATTTGAAGGTGAAATTTTCAGTATATGCGTTTAACACAGAACAAAGACAAGTTACATGCTGGCTTGTCAAGTCAGAAAATTTGAAATGGAATAGTATTTCTGCCAAGAGACTCGCGCAGATAAAAGCAAATGGAAGTACACCTTTAGCAGAAGTTTACAACATGTTACTACCATCTCTTAGATCAAAAAAACCAGACATATTTTTGACACTAACAGATGGAGAGCCATCAGATCCAGATGCAGTTCGTTCTATAATGAGAGACTTCAAGTCAATTGGCATAAAGATGGTTGCAATAGGTTTTGGACCAGACACAGAAGATGCAATAGTTATTGCAAACAACTTGAGAAGGCTAGGTTACGAACGTACTCTTGCAGTGAGCAGACTAGGCGACATTCCAAAAAGAGTTTTGAGTGTTTTGGGAACTAGTTGAAGAAATGAAGTGCCTATCAGTATCACAACCTTATGCTGATTTGATAATCAGTGGCAAGAAAACAATAGAATTGAGAACATGGAACACAAAATTTAGAGGTGAATTTCTGATTCATGCACCAATCAAGATCAAAGAGAATGTCTGTGAGATACTCGATATTGACAAATCTAGTCTTAGAACCGGAGTAATAATAGGAAAAGTTGAGATCTATGATGTAAAATCATACAAGTCTCTTGAAGAGCTCAAAAAAGACCATGACAAACATTTTGCTACCGAAGAATTTTTGCGTCACAAATATGGATTTCTCCTTAGAAAACCACAAGCTCTCAGGGTTCCAATTCCATACAAGGGTAGTCTAGGATTTTTTGAAGTTAGAATGAAACAAGGACCATCGAACAATGACATAAAGTCAGAATTATTTGATGAAGAATACAGATATCAATGGATAGGAAAACACTAGAGAAAAATATTATTTAAAATTTAGATTCTTATGTTTGGATTTTCTTTCTTTAATTTTTCCCAGTCTGCAAGAAAGTTTTTCAGACCAGCATCTGTTAGAGGATGTTTTAACATCTTGCCTAGCACATCTGGTGGTAGTGTAACTACATCAGCCCCAATTTTTGCAGCTTCTACAACATGCATAGGATGTCTTACACTTGCAACAAGAATTTGTGTACTAAATTTATAATTCTCAAAGACTTGGTGCATTTCTCTGATAAGATTCATCCCATCTTGACCGTTGTCATCAAGTCTACCAATAAATGGACTGACATATTTTGCACCAGCTTTTGCTGCCAATATGGCTTGATTTACAGAAAAGCAAAGTGTAACATTTACAGGAATATTTTCTGATGTCAATATTTTACAGGCTTTGAGACCATCAGGTGTTAGAGGACATTTTACAACCACATTGTTGCCATATTTTCTCAGTCGTCTGCCTTCTTCCAACATTCCATTGGTTTCCACGCTTAGTACTTCTAAGCTAACATCGCCTTTGACAATTCTAACAATTTCCTCCATGACTTTTTGAGGATCTCCTCCCTCCTTAGCCATAAGAGATGGGTTTGTAGTAATTCCATCTACAAGGCCCATGTCGTTATACATCTTTATTGCTGAAACATTTGCAGTATCCAGAAATATCTTCATCGGGTTTGACTCCGAATAGACTTAACGGCATTTGATATATGAATTGATGTGATACCATGTTTTTCAAGCAAGAGAGGAATTTCACTGTCTCTTGCAGATTCTCCAAACTGATCCTTTGCACCCACACGTTTTACAAGGACAGGGTATGTCTCAGATACTGTCTCAGCAACAGCAGAACCAAATCCTGCCATCACGTTATGTTCTTCACATGTAACTATGCCTCCAGTCTCACGTGCAGCTTTTTCTAAAATTTCAGAATCAATCGGTTTTATCGAAAACATGTCTATGACCCTACACGATATTTCTTCTTGTTTCAAAGAGTCAGCAGCTTCAAGTGCAATACTAACAGTTATCCCACATGCAACAATGGTACAGTCAGAGCCTTCTCGCAATACAATCCCTTTACCCATTTTGAATTCTTGTTCTTTTGAATGGATTATCGGTGTTTTTGATCTTGCAAGTCTCATATAGCATGGCCCATAAACTTCAGCAAAAAGTCTAGTTAGTTTTTCCACAGCTACAGTATCAGATGGAACAAAAACTTTGAGATTTGGAATAACCCTCATTATTGCAATGTCTTCAATCTGTTGATGAGATCCACCATCAGGACCTACGCTAAGACCACCATGTGATACAACCATTTTTACATTCAATCCATTTTTGCCATTTCTTGTCGGATATGCTATTGCATTACGTATCTGGTCAACACATCGACCAGGAAGAAATGCAGCATATGTACTTGCAAATGGAATTTTTCCTTCATTTGCAAGACCTGCTGCGATTGTAACCAGGTTGGCTTCAGCAATGCCCACATTGAAGAATCTATTTGGGAATTTTTTCCCAAATGGCCTTGTCTTTAATGAATCTGTAGTGTCTGCACCAACTACCACAATGTTTGGATTTTCTTCCCCTAACTTGATCAGAGTATCACCATAAACAGTTCGCATATCACCAAATTCGGTCATGCAAAACCTGCCTCCTGTGCTATCTGTAAAAGTTCAGTCTTCTTTTTACCTACCTCATGTAGATCTATCCATTTGTTTACAAGTTCATTACTTCCTAGGCTGTGGGCTTTGTGAATCAAGAGTTTTCTTCTTGCATGCATCAATTTCTTCCTAAATTCAATAATTGTGGCTCTAACATCTTTTTGTCCTATTATTGCACTTCCACCCACAAACACTCTTGCGCCATCCAAGAAACAAGACTCTACATTTGTCAAGTCTACTCCTCCGTCTGCCTCAATCATGCCTTCAAATTTTCTTTCAGACAGGAATTTGGCTATTCGTTGTGTCTTTTCATGCGTAGATTCAATGTATTTTTGGCCTGATTTGCCAGGGATTACAGACATTATTATCAGCTGATCTAGATCTTCAATAAACTTCTCAGACCACAAAGGCAGTTCTGTATCAGGATTAATTGCAAGTCCAACACTTACTGAATTTGAGCGTAGAATGTCATGTATTTCTCCAAAACTTGATTCATCACAAACTTCTGCATGCACTGTGATAATATCAGATCCTGCATCAACATAGTCCTTCACGTGTTTTATTGGTTCTGTGATCATAAGATGAGTATCAAACGGAATTGGTGTAATTGGTCGCAGTTGTTTTATTTTTTCATGATCAAATGTTTTGTTTGGTACAAACACTCCATCCATCACATCAAGATGAACAAAGTCAGATCTTGCAAGAGCTGCTCTCTTTACCTCATTTTCTAAATTGGTCATGTCCCCTGCAATTATAGATGGAGATATCAAAAATTGACAATCTAGTTCTAGATCAATTATAGGGGATATCTGTGGATTTGGTGCAACACCATGCCATTTTGGATTATCTTCCATGTGTTCTACAGATTTACCTTTGATTGTACGAGATA
>CAMLDG010000009.1 GCA_946478655.1 uncultured Nitrosotalea sp. | reverse complement strand
TACATTTGTTACTCAGTTGATTGCATTTTATAGAATACAAAAGCTAATCAACGGAATAATAATCGAAGTGATTATTTTTTTTATAGACTTGGTAATTCAAATGAGTATCTCATGGCCATTTGGAATGATAATTGTGCTTCCAATATCTATTCTAATTCCGCTTTACTATGTAAGAAAGTGGACTTTGGAATTTAACAAAGCCAGACATCAGTTCTGATTTTTAGAAAATAGTTTCTACTGGATTGGACTTAGAAAATGAAAAGAGAGGGGGTGATTGTTTTAAATCACTTGCCAAGGTCTTGTTGCGAATGTAACCGCATATCCTACTCCAATGACTATCGATTGATAGATGACGTTTGCATATGGAATTGGTTTTACGATTGGATCGCCTGTTACCACGACTGTTTGTCCTGGACCTAGACCTGGACCGATGCTTGCTACGTTAAGCTGCGTATGCATGTGATATACTGCTGGTTCAAGTGCCTTGATGGTCAACTTGTATGGGATCACAGAGTTTGCTGGTATTGTAATTACGTTACCAGGTGGATCTCTTGCGACAATCTCCCATCTGTTACCAGCGTTTGGTGAGTCACCGTATACTGTGTACCAGCCTCGCAAGTCTCTGTTTACAAGACTTACAAATTTACCAGATACTGTTAGAGTGTCTCCTGTGTGAACAGATTGTTTTGACCAAGTCTCACCATCTATTCTGACGAAACGACTCTGTAACTGTGCCTGGACACCATGTGCCTCAGCATGTTGGAACATTTGTGCTAATGATGGTCCAACTGCTCCAAGTGCTACTATCACACCTATTGCAGCCACAATAAACTTCTTATCGACCATATCGCTTAACTAAACCAACTGAGAAACTACAACGATATATATTTTGCCCCATCAGATCCATCTGATGAATTGACTTTGTGATATGCATCCATGTTAATCATGGCTCATGCCATTTTTATCATCATATTATTCTGTAATTGTATGTTGACTTTACTTAATCTCAATATAATTTCAGGTTATATATTGTAAAAATTATATTTTATTTTATAGAAATCATAACTCATCTTTTAAATAACTGTGAATCATTCCACACTTCATGGCACAAATGCCGACATTAATTCCAAAAGAAGTCGAAATCCAGAGACTGAAAAAGATCTGGCTTATCGTCATCGCATTGGGATCAATCGCTGCATCAGTAGAGGTCGATAACTTCGTAGACGGATCTTTACACCAGACATCAATCAGAGATAGTGCCTTCACACCAGCACACTGGTGGTTATACAGCCACTTCATTGCTCTTCCATTAGGATGGGGAATGGTAGCTGTCTATGACAGAAAGGTACCAATTCTGAGAGGTCCAAACAACTCAATGAACACCGGTCTCAAGATGACCATCCTTGGTTACTTGGCAACCATGTTCACAATAGGTGTCAATGAGATGTGGCACTTCTGGTATGTAGAGGAGATCTTCGCAGTTCCAAACCACTGGATGTTCAACATGGGTGTCGTAGTTGCTTTCATGGGCGCACTTGCCTATGTAGTAAGAGTATACGCACGACTCGTCGAACTTGGAGCAGAAACACCAGGTGAGAACCCATACATTGCAGAAATGTACAAGATGGCCCTCGAAGGCAAATTGTACAGTAGATCAATCCCATAAACGCGCAAAAGCGCTTTTTTCTTATTTTTCTCCGATCAACTTAACGTAAGTTGTACCTCATCGTAGGAAAAGATTTAAAAACATACATCTGTCAATAAATCCAAATGACCTTACCAAAAGGATTCGGTACAGGTGGCGGAGCTTCCAGTTCCGACGTCAGTAAAATGATAGGCAAACGTGTAGAGGACATGGTTGGACTCATCACTGGTGCATTCGTTGCACTCTGGGCAGGAACATGGGGAGGAGTTGCCGTTGCAACTGTTTATTATCCATGGGCATATCCACCGCCAAGCGCACACTTTGCGTTAACTGTACTTACAATCATAGAAGCTATTGGGTACTTGTTCTCTGTTAAGGTAGTAACAGAAGGTACCTCAAAAGCGAAGACGTACAATGGTCTTATAGCTGGTGTGATCGCAGCAATTGCTATCGCAACACTTGTGACTGACTGTGTCTTCTTCGGATAGGAAAATTCCTTTTCATTCTTTTCTTTTATTATTCGTCTGTAGAGCTATCTCAAAATGAGATAATGTTTATTTTCTGCTGATCTCGGACATCATAAAATTTTATATACATCACTTCCCGCATACAAACCAATGGTCTGGCTAAGACGATGTACTCACTACTTATTCATAGTAGTGGTAGCAGTCAACTCGACCTTGTTGACAATCAACGCAGGAGACTACATCTTCTATACTGACTGGATGTGGACATCTTATGTGATATTTACTCTATCACAATCATTGATGCTCGCAGTCGGTGCAGCATACTACCTTACGTTCACTGGTGTTCCAGGAACAGCAACATACTATGCACTAATAATGACAGTGTATACTTGGATTGCAAAAGGTGCGTGGTTCTCCTTAGGATATCCATACAGCTTCGTCGTTGTGCCAATGTGGATTCCATCGGCAATACTGATGGATTTGGCATATTGGGCAACAAAGAGAAACAAACACTCTTTGATCCTGATAGGCGGTGTACTCTGTGGTATGTCAATGTCGTTGTTCAACATGATCAATCTAATCACAATAGATGATCCTCTTGAGACTGCTTTCAAATACCCAAGAACCACATTGCCTCCATACATGACTCCAATAGAACCCCAAGTAGGAAAGTTCTATGATAGTCCCGTCGCGCTAGGTGCAGGTGCTAGTGCAGTTTTGACAGTAACGATGACTGCATTGGGAACCAAGCTTACAACATGGACATACAGATGGATGGCAGCCTGGTCTAAGTGGGATTAAATCCCTTCTCCTTTTACTTTTATTCTTGAACTTACTCTAAGCTATCTTGTGTTTTATTTTTGATTAAAAAAAGTTACACAACGTGTGATCTTTTGTTATCTAATTAAACGAAATATAATTTTCCAATTAGTTGGTATTGAAACAAGAATACCAGCTAATCTCAGTTGCTCCAAAACCATTTGTCAAATGGGCAGGAGGCAAGAGACAGCTCTTACCTGTAATTACAAGTCATATTCCTAGTAAATTCGAGAGATATTTTGAACCATTCCTAGGGGGAGGCGCAGTCTTCTTTTCACTTGTCTCCAAAGAAAGAAAAAAGTGGTTAATCTCTGACCTTAATTCTGATCTGATATTATCATATGTCACAATTAGGGATAAAGTAAAGGAACTTGTGGAATCACTAGAAAACCACGCTGAAAATTATTCCAAAAACCAGAGTACATACTATTACAAGGTGCGAGAAGCAAATCCAAAAAATGAAATCGATAAAGTATCAAGATTGATCTTTCTTAACAAGACATGCTTTAATGGATTATACCGTGTAAACAGCAAAGGAAAATTCAATGTTCCTGTTGGTAGATACGTAAATCCAAACATTGTAAACAAGGAAAATCTTTTTGAAGTAAGTAAAACATTGCAATCAAAAGACATTTCAATCAAATGCCAGGATTTTGAAGATGCACTAAAAGGGGTAGGGCATGGGGATTTTGTATATCTAGATCCACCTTATCAGCCAGTTAGTGCCACTGCTAGTTTTACTAGCTATACTGATAGTGACTTTGATTTTAGCGACCAAGAAAGACTATATGCAAAATTCAAGGCACTTGATAAAAAAGGCGTCAAGGTACTGTTATCCAACTCAAAATCTAGTGAAATAATAAAACTCTTCAAAGAATTTTCAGATGGAATAATAGAGATAAACGCAAATAGGTTCATCAATTCTGTATCTCAAAAGAGAACTGGACACACTGAGTTGCTGATTAAAAACTACTAGTAAAAAAGACAATTTTTCAATAAGATAGAGTAAAATCAAAGATGTTTCCAGTCCTTGATTGTCTTGAATTCTGGAAATAAAGGAAAGATTTTACAAATGGCCAAAAAAGTGAGTATTGAACTCTTGGAAGAGACAAGGTCACTACATGATATCTTGGAGACCTGTAAGGATGCCTGTAAAATGATTGGAATCTCTGATGAAAATGCTTGGTTAGACCTTGAAATTAATGGCTACCTAGTACGATACAAGACAAGAGATGAACTATATCAAAACCTTCCATCATACCGAAAGACTTCTTGGAAGTTTTATGATCTTTATGGAAATCCAGTCACTCTGCCACCTGACATGATGGACCTATTTGGCAGGTCTACAGTCTATCACCCCATTCGGGAATTGGAGGGCCAAAATCTGATAATTGTTGAAAGCAAGTACCTAGACAAGTTTAACAAATTTATCGCAGAGCATGGGATGGATCAAGTATCTAAAAGTTTGAGAATTCATGAAGCTAGAATTTCAAAAGACGAGATCAAGCAGGTCCTTGATGGCATCAAGAAAAGAATCCAAGAGTTGCTTGATATGATAATCTCTCTCTTGGAAGTAGAGTAAAGATAGAACTACTCTTTGTACTAAAAACCTCGTATTGATGAAAAGTTAATCTGCTAGTTTCACAATATGCTTTCATACAAAATACAAGATCCAAAATTAATTCAAATTCTTTCCTTTTGATTAGTAGTATAGTCTATCAAGAGAATGTCTGTTTGACATGGAGGAAATTTTAGAACATGACTAGTTTTGGTCCCATTGGAGGGCTGATGATAGGTATTTTCGGCCTCTTGGTTGCTGTTTATGGATTAGACGTGCATGAGCCTTTCTCAAGCCAGGTGTTTTTTCTTGGAGTGGTTTGTGCTGCAAGCGGGGGTATTATTGTATGGTTGAGCAATAGAAAACAAAGCAATTCTGCTCTAACACAAAAGTATGATGTAACCTCACAAAAATTGGAATCAAAAACTGACCCAGTAAAATACCGAAATATCTATGATGGCTCGCCTGTACTACAAAGAACGGTAAACACTGCAGGAATAATATTAGAATGTAATCAAGTATATGTCAAAAATTTTGGCTCTTCAAGAGAAGACGTTATTGGAAAATCACTTTTTGATCATACTGCAGAAAAAAGTATGGATAATATGCGTAAAACCTTTGAGATCTGGAAAAAATCAGGTAGGGTAGAAAACATTGAGATTTGGTTCAAACGAAAAGATGGAACTGTTTTTCCTGGATTGATAAGTGCAAATAACATCTACGACGACAAGGGCAAATTAATAGGAAGTAACACTGCGATAAGAGACATTTCAGAAATCTATCAAGCACATAGCGTTTTAGGAGACCATGAAAAACAAAGAATTCAACTTGATGAATTAAAAAAGGCAAACTCTACAAAGGAAGAATTCTACATGATGGTTGCAAAAGAATGTCAAATTCCTATAGAACCAATAAGAAAATATGCCAAAGTTCTAAGTGATACATCTCTTGGAAGTTTGACTGCAAAACAATCTGAGGCAGTAAATGAAATCTATGACAATGCTATGAAATTGGAACAATTGATGCGTGATATCATTGACGTGCAAAAACTTAGCAGCAATACAATGGAATTCAAGAAAGAAAAATTCACTGTTGATAGTTTCATGAATGGTATAGTAGAAACATGCACGCCTATGATGAAGGAAAAGAAGATAGAATTTGTAAATTCCACTGGGATAAAAAGGGCATTAACAAGTGACAAAACCAGACTTGGTGAGGTTTTCTACAATCTTATACAAAATGCAGTTGATTTTGTGCCTACAAATGGAGGAAAAATTGAGATTAAAGCAAAGGAAGAAGGAGACTCGATTCTGTTTTATGTAAAAGATAATGGGGTGGGAATCTTGGAAAAAAGAAAGGATTCTGTCTTCAAAAAATTCTATCAGGTGGATATATCCTTTAAGAGAAAATATGGAGGAAGTGGATTTGGATTGGTAATTTGCAAGGGAATTGTTGAAAATCTGGGTGGAAAAATTTGGTTTGAAAGCAAAGAAGGGGAAGGCACTACATTTTATTTTTCGATTCCTAAATAACCTTGAAAAACATCAAGCTTCGAACGGGATTCGATCCCGCGACCTTTACCTTACCAAGGTAACGCTCTACCAGGCTGAGCTATCGAAGCATGACAAGCTCGCTCTTCTGAATCCTTATTAATCTTACTTGGGTCTGGAAAATTTTTTTCATAAAACGTTTAATTTCTCCGACATCTCGCTAATAAAACGCAGGAGTCGCCGAGCCTGGCCAAAGAAGGTTTAATGGCCTTTGGACGCGCGGGACTTAAGATCATACTAATGGGTGATCCCGTCTCTTAGGGGTTCGTGGGTTCAAATCCCACCTCCTGCACCTTTTATCTTTGGTGCTTTATTCCTCTAGCGTTTAAAACTTCGTAAATCTCTGGAAGAGAAAATACAAATCCGACATGAACGCAATTTTTCTCTTCGCATAGTAAACAGTATAGCTCATTATTCTGTACTGCTACTTCGGCTATTCTATTTTTGATGTTGTCTTTTATTACAACTCTGTCATCGTCGACAGAAATTTTTTCAAGTTTTGGAGCGTATCTTGCAAAGGTGTCATCCTTTTGCATTAGATCTTCCATCATGAATGTAATGTATCCTGCAAAACTGTTTACTCCCTTCATTGCAAGTTCGTGCTTGCTCTTCTTGTAAGTGTCATGGAATCGGTTGTACACTTCTTCTGAAATTGTTATTGATTTGAATCCTGCTTTTGGCATATTACTTACCTATACCGTACTTTAAAGTACAAATATTTAACACTTGTGGCTGCAAATGTTCCTACTAATGGTCAGCTTCATTTCAACCATTTATTGACAGTAAAAACACACGATGAATGTTATAGTATCATGTAATATCATGTTGAAAAAACGAATTATTTTTTTCAATTTAATAAAATTTCTAACCTGTGAAATTTGAAAAAATCCTGATCAAGTCTTTTAAGTATTTGGTATCAATTCTGCGTTTTTCTTATTTACTTTTTTGGTTATTGTAATGATAGTGCGCTAGTAGTATACCACATACCACGCTCACATAACTTGGACCAACCAGACCATACCAAAGTACCGGTCAGCAAGGACCTATCTTGGTCCTTGTTGATTTTATTAATGCTATATACCAGAAACCTAAACAAGGTTTGTGGCACGCGAATATGATGTAGATAAGATACGTGAAAAATTGATTGATGTTCTCAGTCCTGCCAAGACTGGATTGACAGGAATTGAAATTGCAGAAAAACTACGAATTAATCGTGTGACAATGTCAAAATATCTTAAGATCCTTGCTGGGGAAGGGCTGATAAAACAAAAAAACATGGGCAGTGTAAATCTGTGGTTTATTGAAGAAGGAGTGGATAAACTCAATTTTCCAGCAGACTTTTTCCATGTACAAAGCAAGTATCTAGAATATGTCTTGGCTGGCTCAGCCAGGGAAGCGCACACTCTCATTAGAACCTCACTTCATTCAGGGGCTGCGCCTGCAAAGATAGTGGGTGAGGTAATAATTCCAACAATTGAGGCAGTTGAAAGCTCCTATAATGGTGGAAAGATGGGTCGTTCTGAAAAAAATTTTCTCGATGAAATAATCTCGACTTCAATCTCCCTGATTGGTCTGTTGGAAGAAGATGTGAATCCGAAGAAGAATGTCGTTATTTTGGCTACTGATTATCAGAATGCACTTCTTGCCCAGGCTGCTTCTGCTGCTCTTCGTACAGAAAAATGGAAAGTTTCACTGCTTGGTGACATGTCATCTGCAATAGATGTAATGTTTGACATTGACTTGCAGAGGTTTCTCAATAAGATATGGCCTAAACGTGAAGGTGTGATGATAATTGTGATATTTTCTTCAAAAGAAGGAGAAATCAAATTCTTTTCTCAGGCAGTTGACACCAGCACAGAAAAGTTTGGAAAAAATCTTCATCTTGCATTATGTACAAAAATAATGAAAAAGACCAAGACTGGTATGGATTTTGTATCTAGCGATGTTGAAACCTTGTTACAATGGTGTCAGACGGTATTCGAGAGTTACCAGAATCAATGATGAATTATTTCTAGAATCTTGAAAGGAAGCTTGGCAAAGTCAATATCTTTTTCAACTGAAATTAAAAGAATGTTCTCGTTTACTGGAAAACTCATGATTATCAACATGTCTCTGTATGACATGGCAAATTTCACTGGACCTAAAACCTTGTCAAACTCCTTTCGCATTTTTGCTCTCAAAACTAGCTCCATGTATAGCATTTCATCATCTCTTGAATCTTCCAAAGACTTGAATCCAGGTTTCATTCCTCCTGCCACCAGTCTGCCGTTTTCATTAATCAGGCCTGCAAATCTTATCTTTGGTTCTAACTCCAAAACTTGTTTGCACATCTCGTCTTTATCCATGTTAGTTCTCTTCCTTGTCTGAAAGATATGCTGGTAGCTTAAATCTTGACAACAAAAGTGTAACAAATTCTTCCTATTTATTGAAATCTATTGTAGAAAGATTGAAAACAAGTGGGCCGAATGGGATTTGAACCCACGACCTTTCGATATCTGAATAATTTTATCAGTCGAACGCTCCAGCCAAGCTGAGCTATCGGCCCGAAATTTTTTTTACCGACTGTCATTTAAGTCTGCTGGCTTTTCCATTTGATAGAACAACCCATGGATGGGTCAAAATCTTTCTCTATCTTAGTTTTGGAAAGAACTTTTTCTATGTTTAGTATCATTGTCTTCTCTGTAGGCTTGTCTTCTGGCTTCATTGCATTGTCTATTCTTCCATGAAAAACTAATTTTCCTTCACTGTCAAATAGAAACGGATCTGG
>CAMLDG010000008.1 GCA_946478655.1 uncultured Nitrosotalea sp. | reverse complement strand
GCAGATTGACCATGTTCCATATTTAATTTCAACTATACTTTTGGCATGTTTATTTATGGCATTACAAGTCTCAATATTTGTGAGTGTCAATATTGATACTGTTGAAGAAAATATTGTCTCAGAACTTCGCTTGTCCAAAATACAATCTAAAGTATATGTCTTGGTTGTAAAAACAGGCAAAATGTCTGCATCTGATATAGCAAAAAATCTAAACATATCTGAAGAAGAGGCAAATCAAGTGGCAACAAGCCTTATTCAAAATGGAGGCTTTATTGATATCACAAAGACAGAGTTTGAGTCGATGCATCCAAGATTTGCTGTTGTCAATATGTATAGAAGAATGTGTGAAAGGGAAAATATTCCATTTAAGAAGAATCTTTTGGTAGACAACATCTCAATTATTTTAGAAAAACCATACGATGATGCAAGAACTAAATATAACCGATAATGGAGGAGGAAACATGTCTGCAGACGAAGAGTCTTCTTGTAATCATGAAATAGTATACTTTGGAGTTACAAATCTGAATTATGAAAGAAGGACAATTGGTTCAGTTGATACATGGAGATGTGCCAAGTGCAAGAAAATCTTTTGTGAAGAAAAGCAACTTGGAATAGAAAGCATTGTGGACTATGTAGGAATGCCAAAAATATCCGCTGATCAAAAGTGGGCTGTACTTTTATGCAATCTTAAAAAACACAAGGACAAGTGGAAGCTGGTCAAGCTCAAACAAAATGATGAAATTCAACATGAATGTGTTGATGAAAAAGTAATAAAACTAAAGGTAAAGGACTTTAAGATTGACGATGATAAACACTGGAACTTTCTCATCGAAACCTCAATTAACAAAGCAGTAGAGATCTAAATCTTAATGGACATTCAAGTTCATATCAATAATGTTCGTGGTAGTCAAATAGCTGCCAAGATTACTGGTACTTTTACTATTGATGGCCAACCATTCAAGTTTCAAGCAATAGCGTTTGGTAGAATTGGTGGACATAACATTGGTGCCAAGATCTCAAAGACTGTGGAAAAAAGTCTTGTAAAACTTGGCTATGATGTAAATGAAGTGATAAACGAACTGCAGCAAAGGCTTGTTCGCGGTGATATCACACTTCCAGAAGGACTCAAAAAAGAATCTTTTGCAGATGGCTAGAACTGGGCTTCTTCAAATGCCTTGTGGCACAAACAACCACGTTGTTGTGGTATAGAATCAAAAAGCAATGAAAGTATGTTCTTTGTAGTTCCCACATTTTTAGACAAAGTTTCTAACACTTCCTTTGCAGTAACAGGCTTGTCTGCCCATACATCATAATCAGTTATTGTTGAAATTGATACATAACACATCTGGGCTTCTCTTGCAAGCTGACATTCTGGAACTAGTGTCATCCCTATGATATCTGCACCTATGACATTTTTGTAAAACTTTGACTCTGCCCTTGTTGAAAACCTTGGTCCCTCTATGCAGATGTATGTTGCATCTTTGTGTATGTGTAAATTCATCTTCTTTGCTACATCTGAGACAACATTTTGTAGCTCAGGACAAAATGGGTCCGCAACTGATATGTGAATGACCTTACCATCTTCATACAACGTATATTTTCTTGATTTTGTAAAATCTATGAATTGAGATGGAAGTACAACATCTCCTGGTTTTAGTTCTTCTTTTAGACTTCCAACTGCTGATGGCGCAATGATTCTTTTAATTCCCATTTCTTTGAATGCCCAAATATTTGCTCTAAAGTTTATCAAGTGTGGTGGGATTGTGTGCTTTTTACCATGTCTTGGCATGAATGCAACTCTTCTTCCCTTGAAAGTTCCAACTGTTATGGTATCTGATGTTTTTCCAAACGGTGTATCTATGGTAATCTCTTTGCTTTCTGTCAGTAACCCTGAATCATAAATTCCTGTTCCGCCGAAAATGCCAATCTCTGCTTGCTCTGTCAATATTTCACCAATGAATTATGTTTGTAATCTTTGATTGCCTTTGATCCTTTTAGATCAGTCAGTTCTATTATGAAGGCAAAACCTGAGACTTTGCCACCTATCTTTTCAACTAGTTTTGCAGCAGCTTTTGCTGTGCCACCAGTTGCAAGCAAATCATCACAAATGTACACCTTTTGATTTTTCTTAATCGCATCGGCCTGAATCTCCATTGTTGCAGTTCCGTATTCGATACTGTATGCTACTTTGTGAGTCTTGCCTGGTAATTTTCCTTCTTTTCTAATCATTATCATTCCTTTGTTGTATTTGATAGCTAATGCACAAGCAAGAGGAAAGCCTCTTGATTCGATTCCTGCAAAAACATCTACATCATTTGGATGTATTATCTTGGATAACTCATCTAGGACAAGAGATAATGCTGCTGGGTCTCTTAAGAGCGGGCTGATGTCTCTGAATAAGATTCCTTTTTTAGGAAAGTTTGGTATCTCAGCTATCTTGTCCTTTAGATTCACAAATCGTTCTCAAGTAGTGGATATAAAAAATATTACTAATTGGTTCTTTATTGAATTGTTATGCTGATTATAGCTTTACCTGTGATCGAAGATGCTTCAACTGTGTATATTCCAGGATTAACGTTACGTGGAACCTGCCAATCGGTTTGGTAGTCTCCTCTGTTTGTTGCCGATGTTGGTAGTGTGTCAATGACAGTGCTGTTGCTGTTTATGGTGATCTTCACAGATGCAGTAATACCTGCATCAGTTCCAGATATTTCTACAATATCACCTCTTGCATATGCACCAGATAGTCTGTCCAAGTGAACTGTAATTGCTTGCTTAGATGATTTTACAATTAATTGCACTGGTGTATGGTTGATTCCACTGGTGGCATCAAGTTTCCATGTTCCTGGAGTTGCAACAGGTGGAATGCTGAAATCAAATGAAGAAAAGTGGCCTGTTTTATCTGAGAATGTTTGCACTGTCTTGATTATTTGTCCATTGGGATCAGTCAAGGAAAGTTGGAGAAGACTGTTTGAATTTGCAGTACCAATGACTATGATGTTATCTCCTGGCAAGTATGAATCCTTTACAGTACTTAGTTTGATTAATCCAGTACCTGTTGTTGATAATCCTACTGCAAATGTTTTTTCTATCTTCTCTTCTGCATGAGATACAACGGCAGAGTAAATTCCTGGTGTGTATGATGTCAAGTTAAAGGAATATGTTGCTAGTCCATCTGATCCCAGATTGACAATGTCTGCAAATTTTTGTTTGTCTGATGGGTCTACTATGATAAAGTTGATAGTCGAAGATGAAGGACCTGTGATGGTAACAACTGGCTTGTCTGTATTCTGATAACTAACCTTGTCTAATGTTGCTGTTATTGGAGGTGTTATGTCTTCACCTACTCCGAAGAAAGCAACGACGAAATCACTACCTTGTGTTACATCTACTGTGTAAGTTCCTTCAATGGCTGAATCTTCCAATTTGTATGATATGGTAACTGTTCCACTAGAAGTTACATTTGCATCCTGGGTATCAATTGGATGATTGGTCGGGTCCATGATGACAAAATGTACGGGTGCATTTGATATTGCAGTACCATTTATGACAACTGTCTGTCCAGCATCATATCGTTTTGCAACAGGTGCTACTGAGATATTGTGAACTGTGACTACACTGTATTGCTTGGTTACCTGTGTCTGTCCATCTGAAGCTGTGATTGAATACTTGCCAAACTCTCTGTCAACTGGGATGGTATCGGTCATTGAATACTTGCCGTCTTTATCTGATTGTACAGTACTGGTAGTTATTGGATTTCCTTTTGCATCCAAGAGTGTTATGGTTATGGTGTCACCAGGAGTATCTGTGCCAGAAATTGTTTTTGTCTCACCTCTGTGAGAGATAGGATCCACATTCAATGTCAAAGGAATTTCTGAGACTTGGCCGTGACCTTTTTGCTGTGGGTTTATGTTTGTAGAAAATGATTTTTGGTTACCTTGTTGGTCCTTTATAACAAAGTTGACGCTTCCGGATTGTTCTGATGCTGGAAGAACTACAGTTGCTACAAAGTTTCCTTTACTATTTGATGAAAATGAACCTATTTTGTCACTGCCTACATATAGATCAAGATTTGCCTGTGTTGCAAAACTTTGTCCAACCACACGAATGTGGGAACCAAGTGCTGGTGTTGATGGAATTATTCTAAATGTTGATGTATCCAATATGCCTTGCTGAGATTGTGTAGTGCCTTGTTGTTTTCCCTGATCTCCAGTTTTACCAGTTGTGTTGTTATCTGATGTTTTGACTTCAGTTGTTTGTGCATTTATCTGACCTGTTTCCCCATCTGATGTCTTCCAAGTCATGGTAGGCATTTGAGGATCTGTTGTGATTTCAATTGATGTAGTCTTTCCTGGAGCAAGTGGTTCTATTGCACTAAATGCCAAAGTGGTTGGTGAAGTCTTTGTGCCTGACCATCCATTTTGAATTTTAAATGATTTGAAACTGCCATCTCCGGTTATCTGTAAAACAAATGAAAGAATATTCGCTGTATTGTTTGCGCTATTGCTAATGGAAATAGTGGTCTTTCCATCTGTATTTGTAGCAGTTACTGTTACAAATTCTGGGGCTGCATAAGATGGATGTATGACATATGATGTAAGCATACTACCAAGAAGTAGAACAAGAATAATACTGGATTTTAATAACACGTTACTCACTCCCCTCCAAACCTTTCTCTCACTTAAATCTTAATAAGAAATTGTACTTTTATTATTTGTGACCTGATACAACTTATGAGTAAAGTACAAATGACGATATTTTTCGTCTCATCTATTACGTGTTGTAGTTGACTGCGCACCTAGGTTCTGGTTCTGTCTTATTCTCTCTGCAATCAATCTGTATAATGATCTGAACTGGTCCTTTGTCTTGTCTGATAAAAAGTCTGTCTCATTCAATACTATTTTTTCACAAATGTATCTGCAAATGTCTTCTCTGTCAAATGTCTCCCACCCCAAGTGTTGGTTCTCTTTCCAAATCTCATTTAGGTTGTCTATGATACTCTTCTTGCCTTTGCTGGATACATCGTCTTTAGTTAGTGTTGCATACCCTTCCTTTCTTAATCTGACTTCGTAGGTCTGGTTTACGGCATAAAGATAATCGTCTTCCATCATCAAGTCTTCTATGAACAATCTTGGCTGTCCTGCAAGCTCAAAAAAGATCATCTGTACTGACTTGAATTCATTAGATTGAAGTTCTGTAGAAATTCTTCTTGATTCCTCGGTATTGTCCAATAAGATAAAAGTGTCATATCCATGATTTTTGTAAAATATGGCAAGTGACAGGACTGAATTTTTGTTGTATGCTGGAACTATGTTAAGTGGATTCATGGAAAGATTTGGATCTTTTAGGAATCTATCAAATGCATTAAGATACATGCAATCAGACATGGTTTCAACTATTATCACAGGCCTTGAATTGTAACCAATTTGTTTATCCACTATGGATTCGACAAGACCTCTTGACAGACCATACAATATTGGAATGAGGGTCTGATCATCTGCATTCCAGTAATCATAATAGATCTTACTTAGGTGTCTTCTCTTGTCAAGCTCTACTACTAGCAAGTTTCCTTGAGTGTAATCAAATATCATAAACGGAGAGTGGGTTGCGTAAAGTATCTGGTTGGAACCTGCAAGACCTTTGAGCAGATCTGAGATTCCTCTCTGCTGTGCAGGATGTAGGTTTCTTGCTGGCTCGTCAAGTAACAGTATTGCTTCTTTCAATTCTGCCTTTTGTGTTTCAGCTGCAAAGTTTACAATAAATGAGAAAGTCCACTTGAATCCTTCAGCTCTTCTGTTGAGTAGTCCTGTGTTTGTAACAGTACCATCCTTGTGTACATCTGATATGACCACACTCAAAACATTTCCTGGATTCCATCTCAGCTCTACGTGGATGGGGTCTCCCTTCCATGCAGGGTTGAGTCTTTCGCTGAGTCTTCGGCTTGAAGTGTGTAATAGTTTTATCAATCTGGATGGACTGTTTTGAACCTCTTCGAGTTTTTGGGCATCAAGCTCTGCTAGATAAAATAAATTGTTTACAGTCTCTGCCTTGTCAAACTCTTCGACATATTCTAGTCCCTTTGCTCTGATTCCTTTTGTCTCTCTGACAAATTCCTCAAGATCAATATTTCCAAGTATTTTTTTGTAATCTGAAAAGTACACAAATCGTGGATGTAACTTGTCTTCTATGAAATTATCAAGAGCTGAACGTTCGTTTGTTCCTATTAGCATGTTATCAAATATGCTCTCTAAATCTTGGTAGATGTCTTTCCATCCTGAAATTATTGATGGTTCCTGTGATGCAATCAGGTAAATGTTATTGTTAAATTCTGCCATCATGTCCATGAAAACCTCTCTAGTTCGTGGTGGTGGGGCGCTTAGGAACTTGGTATCAACCCTGATTCTTATGGGATTTGGCATCTCATCCACAAATGACTTGATCCTGTCCACAAAGTTTTCCCAAGAGTTGAGTCTCTTGCTTGCCTCGCCGCTAATTTTTACGTCACCAAAGTCATACTGTACTCTGGGATTCTTGTTTGTCCTGAAGATCTTCATCTTTCTTATGTCTTGTAGATTTGGAAATTTTTCTCGAATTAGTGCAGTCTCTTTCTCACTTAGCACAAACTCTCCTTCTGCTAGTCTTACCTCGGACTTGAGCTCTTCAGTCATTTCGTCACACAAGTCTAATTCAGAAAGTTTTGTATCCTTGTTAAGTAAAGTAAGGGCTTCTAGAATTGTGGTCTTGCCACTTTCATTTCTTCCCACAAATGCTGCAAGGTCTCCTACTTTGATTTCACCAGAATCATGAATGCAACGATAACCTTGAACTCTAAATTTTCTAAGTCGCATCTAGCGGCTATTGGCTTGGCTGTGATTTAACTTATTCGTCAAATTTGTTACTTGGATCTTTTTCGACCAAATAGATATATGGGAACTAGAGCGCTTATACTATAATTGGCAGTAAAAAAAATTGCTTATCTCGTTTTTGTCTTTCCTGTAATTGTGTCATTGATTTTTGGAGGATATGTGTTATCTGATGTTTTGGGACAACCAAATAGACAATTAAACATGTGGCAATTCAACTTTGCACCACACATTGGACAACAAGAAGGAAATGCACAAATCAGGTTGCTAAATCTTGTCAGCAATTATACCGTATCAACACCATTGAACTTTAGCGTGATGGTGAACAACACTTCGTTTGATTGTGGTGACTTGTACTTGACAATATACAATCCAAACACCTCTCCAAAACAAGTAATTGTCCAACATGCCTATTTCTCACAATGTTTTGCACAAACTAGTTCCGTTATGCCAATTCAGGATACATTTTCTCCTGTTATTGATACACCAGGCATATACCAGATTGTGGCAGAAATGAAAGACAAGACCAATCAAAACAGTATCAATGTGATGGCCTACATTAGGGTACAATAAGAAAATTATATGTTATTATATTGCACGAGTGTCTGTAATAACGGAGTAACTTCTAGTTATTAGTGATTAATTATGGCTAAAAAAGAAAAAAAACCGACCAAAAAGGCTGAAGACAAAAAGAGTCTAGTCAAGACAGAAAAGAAAAAGGAATCACCAAAGATTACCAAGAAAGTAGAATCTGACAAGCTTGACAAGAAAAAATCTAAAAACGACAAGAAAAAGGATGCCGAGCTCTCAGAAGAAGAACTAGAGCAAATTGATGAAAAAGAGATTGAAAACTTCCAGATAGAGGGACTTGATATGGAAAAGCTAAAAACAACTGTTTTGGGTTTGGTTGCAAAACGTGGTGATAATGGTATGTTCCAAAGTGAACTTTGGAAAAAACTCAAACTCTCAAGCAGAGATGGCTCAAGACTTGCACTAAAGCTTGAAAGACAACACCTGGTAAAAAGAGAAAAAATTCTTGAGAATGGACGTTGGACTTACAAACTAAAGATTGCGCATGTCCCTGTAACAACACAATCAATAGAATCTGCTCCTTGTCTGATTTGTCCTGTTGAATCAAAATGTACTCTTGAAGGAGAAATTAGTCCAAGGACTTGTCCTTTGATTGAACAATGGGTACTGACTGAACTTTCTACAAAGAAGGCAAAGAAATGAAATTAATCGATGCAAGGCGTGACTTGTATAGGCGATTAGCACACAAGGAAGGATACCGAAGTAGAGCTGCATACAAACTAAAAGAACTAAACACATCATACAGAATAATTGGTCCTGGATTTTCTGTCTTGGATCTTGGATGTTCTCCTGGAGGATGGAGCCAGGTTGCACATGAACTTGCAGGAAACAAGGGACAAGTTATGGGAATTGACAAATCATTTGTTGAAGAAATTCCCGAAGTCCATTTCATTAGAGGAGACATTGAAGACGAATCAATTGTGGAACAAATATTCGAGTACTTTGGCGGTAAGATAAAAGCGGTGATATGTGATCTGTCACCTACTGTAACTGGAATGTGGGACGTGGACCATGCAAGACAAATTTCACTAAACTATGCTGCAAGCAGGATAATGGATCAAGTGTTGGCAAAAAAAGGCAATGCGCTGTTCAAAGTCTTTGACGGGCAGTACTCAATTGAGTTTCGAGATTACATAAGAAAAAAATTTGCCAAAGTACAATTAAGAAAACCTCAGGCAAGCAGAAAGTCAAGCAGTGAACTGTACTATATCTGCCTTGGATATCTTGGAAATTAAACTAGCGACAAGATCTCGGTTATGGTAGCATCTGTCTTGAATCCTGTTGGATTCATGCTTGTTCTAGTAGCCCTGTGACCTGTTTCTTTGAGTTTTTCTATTATTTTTACAAGAGATGGTGGCGCAGACTGTTT
>CAMLDG010000007.1 GCA_946478655.1 uncultured Nitrosotalea sp. | reverse complement strand
GATAGGTATATTCAGATGTTTTATGTCATCTCCGATGTCAAGTTTTTTTGAAGTATCAAGAATTGTATCACCAGATCCAATTTCTCTAGATTCATGAAATCCGTAATTCCCTTCATTAATTGCTTTCATTACATCTTCTAACATTTTTTGTCCAATTTCGAAAAATGCTTTTTTTGTTAGCCATTTTCTCTCGTCTTTGAGATATCCAAGTTTTTGCAAGTATTTTGTCACAGGCTCATCATGGCCATACGATTTTGCTTCTTGTTGATCATCATTGGATGTATTTTGTGATGAAGAATTCTGTATCACACCATCAAGTTTAGTTTCAAGATCTTTCATCGATGGTGTTTTTTCTTTTAAGGCCTGTGTTGCAATGGATTTAAGAATTTGATTGAGCATTTCATCAGATATATCCCTCGTAGTGTTTTCAGATCTATTATTCTCATTTTGAAAATAGACAAATTTTACAGTATCAGTTTGCAACGTATTCGCCTTCTTTTCTATCTAGAATTTTAGGTTCAACAAAGCAAAGACCTTCAAGTACTAGTTCTACAATACTAGCTTTAAGCTCACTTTGTACACTTTCTGAAATTATCAAGTTATCAGTAGGAATTCCATAATTTGCAGTCTCTTTGACAAATAGTTCCTGATCAGAAGTGACCTTTGAATATACGCGAGTAACCAAATCCAGGAGAGAATTAAAGTTCTTTAACTGATTTTCATAAGATATTAGCACATCATTTGAACCAAGAATTGTTTGAGACACTTGAAATGACTTGTCCAAAAATTCATTTTTTATCAGGTCAAAAATACTGGGATCTACATTCTGTAGGTATTCTAAAGAAGTATCTTTTATAGAATTAGAGATGAAATTTTTTAGAACTTTAGAGCGATTTGTCGGAGTGTCATCTAGCTCAGAAAGTTCAAACTTTACAGATTGTTCAATTGAAAATACATCACAGGGTCTAGGCAATGCCAAAATATCATGTGTTAAAGATCTAGTTCTTTCTGCTTCCCCTACAAGTAATTCTAGACAATGTATTCCCATTCTAACACTTACGCCTTTATCTTGGTTGATTTCATTACTGGAACGTGCTGTTTGAACAATCCTTGTCAAAATTTTTAGCATAAATATTGGGATAAATGATCTTGGTATTTTTGCTTCTTGAATTATAATTAACATTTCTTCTTTTATTGATCTTGGATAATGAGTTTGGATGTGGCTTTTCAGTCTATCATATAACGGTTCAATTATTTTTCCAGAGTGAGTATAGTCAATAGGGTTTGCAGTAGCAAAAAATATTGTTTTTGGTTCAAATATAACAGGATACGCACCGGTAGTGAATCTACCTTCTTGCAAGACAGACAAAAGCGCTACTTGTTTTCTAGTATCAAGAACTGGTAATTCATCAATACAAAATAATCCATGTTTTGCTTGCATTAGTTGACCAGGAGAATAAGATTCAATTTCATACATTTCCGTACCGTTTCTAGTTATCTTGATTGCATCTATCTGACCAACTAGATCTTTTAC
Organism: uncultured Nitrosotalea sp.; assembly: GCA_946478655.1. Next base: position 8,713 of record CAMLDG010000007.1, on the reverse strand, counting down.
AGAGATATCAGGTGTTGCTAATACATATTTGAATCTGTTTTTACCATCAACCCATTCAATGGGAGTGTCAAGTTTGTTATTACGAATTTTTTTCATACTTTCACTATCTATGTAAAACTTTGGAACAGTCATAGGATTGTCTTTATCCTCCAACAAAAGTATCAAATCGCTAGGCGGAAGATCCATCGGACAGTCATTTGTAATACTGCCGCGTATTATTGGCATTGGAGAAAGTAAAGTATCTGCAATTGTTTGCGCTATCTTAGTTTTTGCTTGTCCTATTTGGCCAACCAAAATAATATCATGACACGATAGTATTGCACGATCTAGAGCAGGAACAACATCATTGTCAAAACCTACTATCCCAGGATATTTTACACTTTTTGATTTTATCTTTGAAGTTAGATTTCTGCGAAGTTGTTCCTTTGCATTAACTATTTTATAATTAATTTCTAGAAGATCTCCTAATGTTTTAATTTGTTTATAGTCCTCAGGAAGACCAGCCATGATTTCACTATACTTTGGTTTAGAGTCATAACTTCTATTAACAAAATTTGCAAATTCTTGAGCCATTACAATAAATACTCGCCAAATGCGATTTAAAGTATTATTATTTTAGCATGGTTTTTATCGGGGATACAGGGGATTTTTTAATACTTGTCTTCACAAGAGTTCAGACACATAGTTAGAATTGCAGGTAAGGATATTCCCGGTGCAAAAAAGACCATCATCGGAGTTGGTCAAGTGAAGGGAATTGGTTACAATTTTGCAAAATCACTTTTAGAAGTATTAAAAATTAATCCCAATAGTAATGTAGGCTTTCTTACAGAATCACAAGTAGAAGAAATAGAAAAAGCAATGAGAGACCCAGCATCTGTCAACATACCATCATGGTTTCTAAATAGACGAAAAGACATGGATACTGGAAATAACTTTCATCTCATTACTTCAGATATTGACTTTAACGTAAGAAATGATATCGAACGAGAAAAAGGAATGAACAGTTGGAGAGGATTTCGTCACACATATGGATTAAAAGTTCGCGGACAAAGTACACGCACTACAGGTAGAAAAGGCGGCGCGGTAGGAGTAAAGAAAGGAGGCAAAGTGTTACCTGCTGGTTCACCTGGTGCTCCAGCTGAAGGTGCAGCGGCAGCAGCTCCAAAGGCTGGTGCAGCTCCTGCAGCGGCAGCAGCTCCAAAGGCTGGTGCAGCTCCTGCAGCGAAACCTGCCGCAGCGGAAAAGAAAAAGTAGGTTATTGTAAATGGGAGATCATCCAAAAAATTCACGCAAAATGTGGAGAAAGCCAAAACGTCCACTCAATTATGATTTGCTAAATGAAGAATTACACGTACTAGGTACTTTTGGACTAAAGAACAAAAGAGAACTATGGAAAGCACATACAGAACTTTCTAGAATAAGAAATCAGGCCAGATCACTTTTAGCTTTAACACAAGATGTTAGAAGTACAAAAGAACCAATACTCATGAAATCACTTACAAGAGTTGGATTAGTCAAAGAGAATTCAACATTAGATGATGTACTCAATCTGAAAGTGACCGACTTTTTATCAAGACGATTACAAACATTTATTCAGAAAAAAGAATCAATCAAGAGCCCATATCTTGCAAGACAGATCGTAGTACATGGTCACGTGATGATTGGAGATAGAGTAGTCACTGTTCCTTCATACACAGTAAAAGTGGAAGAGGAAGATCAAATCCACCTATCACCAGAATTAGACCTTAACAAGGCAAAACAGCAACCTGTTCAGGAAGTAAAAACTGAACAACCAGCTGAGTAAGAGTAAAACACACGCAATCATTATTTATCAAGAAAATCTATAAGATATCAAACATGTGTTCGATCATAGGGTATCTAGGCATTAGTTCTGCAGCTCCAATAATAGTCAAGGGGCTAAAGAGAATGGAATATCGCGGATATGACAGTGTAGGAGTTGCAACTTTTTCAGAACATCAGATCAGTGTAAGAAAAGGCGTAGGTAAAGTAATAGAAGTAAACAAGGCAGCAAAATTGGATGAACTTTCCGGAACTATAGGAATAGGCCATACTAGATGGGCCACTCATGGGATGGTAACTGACACCAATGCCCACCCGCACCCATCAAGTTCAGGAGAAATAGCAATCGTACACAATGGAATAATTGAGAATCACGAGGAATTAAAAAAAGATCTGCAAGAGCGAGGTTACAATTTCAAAAGCCAAACAGACAGCGAGGTAATTGCAAATCTTTTACAATACAATTATGACAAGACCAAAGAAATCAAAAAATCCATAATAGACACAGTAGCTGAATTAAAAGGCAATTATGCTTTTGTGGCAGTTTTTCAAGACGGAACATTAGCTGCAGCTAGACTTCACGAACCATTAATAATCGGAGTCGGAAAAGAAGGATATTTCATTTCAAGTGATGTACTTGGATTTGTAGAATACACTGATGAGGTAATCTATCCAGATAACAAAGAATTCGTAATTATTGATAGAAATGGGTTGAAGATTTTTGATTTTGATGCAAATCCAGTACGACATCAAATAACCAAGGTATCAAAAGAATTTGCTGATGCGTACAAGGGACAATATGCACATTACACTTTGAAAGAGATTTCAGAACAACCAACAACAATACTGAATGCTGGAAATAATACAAAACTTGAGATTGACTTAGCCTCTGATTTAATAAAACATGCAAGAAATGTATACATCACAGGAAGTGGGACAAGTTACAATGCAGCATTAATTGCAAAATTTCTTTTTTCAAAATATGCAAAAATAAAGGTCGAACCATTAATTTCTAGTGAGGCACAATTTTCTCCAGACATATTTGAAGAGAAATCAATTCTAATAGCAATATCCCAGAGTGGTGAAAGCGCAGACGTATTAGAAGCCGTAAGTATTGCCAAAAAGACAGGATCTAAAATCATATCAGTAGTCAATATGATGACATCTTCACTAGTTCACCAATCATCTATTTCAATGGGACTCAATTGTGGTCCTGAGATAGGGGTCGCAGCAACTAAAAGTTTCACATCACAACTTGTCGTACTATACAAGATGGTTGACAAAATATGCGATGGTTGTTTAGAACTGGATTTGACAAAAGTGTCAGAAGCAATCAAGAAGATCATTTCCAACGATTCGAAGATCAAAGATATTGCAAAGAGGCTAAAAGATGTTTCAGATATTTACGTATTAGGAAGGGGTATACATTATCCAATTGCTTCAGAAGGCTCACTAAAATTAAAAGAGCTTACATACATACATGCAGAAGGCCTTCCAGGTGGAGAATTAAAACATGGCCCATTGGCACTGATGGACTCCAATTCTTATGTTTTAATCATAAATCCAAATGATTCCACCTATAATGACACATTAACATCAGCTAGAGAAATAAAAGCAAGAGGTGCCAAGATAATAGGAATTTCGGACAAGCCAAGTGATGTATATGATTATTGGATAGACATCCCAAGTATCAATGAGTCGTTATATCCACTTGTAGAAATAGTACCAATACAACTTCTTGCATATTATGCAGCAATTGACAAAGACTTTGATCCAGATTATCCAAGAAATTTGGCAAAATCAGTAACAGTCAAATAATTTTCAAATACTCTTTTTCAGTTAGACCCAATAAACTCTTAGCATCAATTCCTGTTTTGAGCATACACCCAATAGATGCACCTCCTGCCCCAGCACCTTCCTTTACAAATCCTTCAGCGTATGAACTCAGTCCAGAGATTTCCGATTCCGCAAGTTTGAGTTTTGCAACTAGTATAGGAATATCCATTATTTGCATTATGATATCAGTCAGATTTGCAGATTTATCTTCTACCACATAAGAGGTAGTACCAATGGCGGTGTTCTTTCCTTCAAATCCCATACTTTTTGCAAAAGCAAGTACCGCTGCCATTTGTGTTCCACCAGCCAACAACACTTTTGAAATTTCAGAAGCAGTACTGAGAATACCTGCAATCGTAGGAATCATAGGATCACCTAATTGCGATATGATCTCAAATGGATCTTTTGATTGTAGTCTTTTTAATGCCTCCTTCACAGTTTGAACTTTGAGCCCCACAGGATTTTGAGGCATGCTGCTGCTTACAAATCCCGTAATCCCAAATCCTTCAAGTACACCAAGAGCTGTTGTAGTACCACCCGGAATACTTTCACCAATTATGACACAGTCAGTTGAAGCTCCGAGAAATCTACCAATTATCCTACCATATTCTACCGCTTTTCCAACTTCGTCAAGACTGAGAGCAGGTTCTTGCCCAATATTTTTTCCGTAATCCAAATCCATATCAATGAATGGAAGTTTTGGAGATATTTTGCTGCCGGCATTTATTATTACATTTGGAATACTTGCTGCTTCTAATGCAGTTTTTGTTAACAGCGCCGGAGTTGGTTTTCCATCAGGAGTCATTGGTATTACAGAGATACTTTTACAGTATCCATAGTGAATAAATTCAGCATCAGCAGGACCTGTGAATTTTATCAGATCAGGATGTTCTCCAGCCATGGTTATTCCAGGTATTTCAGATGTGGCAGTATAAGATATTACTAGAGTAAAGATGAATTTTTTTTGCTCGGTTTGTTTGATGAATTCTAAACCTTTTTGCTTGTTGCCAAGTATTTCTATATCTTGCAATGACTAATCACTGCCCATAAAATCTAAAAATTCTGATTCTGTTCTAGGTTGCAGCACAAAATTTGTCTTTTTTTCTTTGTCTATAGTGGAATTTGGTGAACTTCCATAATTATGACCCGGATACAACACAAGGTTACCATCAAGTTTGTAAACAATATCAAATAGACTATGATAAAGTTCTTTTGCACTCCCTCCAGGTAAATCTGTTCTTCCACAGTTTCCCACAAAAAGTGTATCACCGGAAAAGATCTTCCCATCACCAACTAAACATATACTATCTTTAGAGTGTCCAGGGGTATGTATCACAACAAGTTCAGATTTGCCAAATGTTATTTTTTCGCCATCAGATATACGCACATCATTTTTTAAAGTAGAGGCTTCATGTTGTAAGATTTTAGATTTAGTATGTTTTACAATTGCATCGTTTCCAATAGTGTGATCAAAATGATGGTGTGTATTTATAATATATTTGACTTTTAGATCATTTCGCTCTATAATTTCTATAACCATTTCCAGATCCCACGATGGATCTATGATGACAGATTCCTTTGTATCTTCATCTTCAAGAACATAGGTAAAATTTTGCATGTTTCCTACTTGGAGTTGATATACTTTCATGACAACACACCAATCTCCGCTTCAGGCGGAATTCCTATTTTTTCAACGGTTATTTTACCGCACATATCTTGTGCCTTCGGCATTCCAATTTTCATCTTGTGAAAAGTTATGGTAACATCGGCTTTTACACATTTGTCATTTACTATCCCAGTATCCGGATCAAGACCGGATGGCACATCAATAGATAGTTTGAAAGCACTGGATTGATTTATCAGATCTATTGCTGAGGAGTATGGTTCTCTAATCTTTCCATGTATTCCAGTTCCTAGTATTCCATCTACTATAATTTCAGCGTCATTTACAATCCCATTTGTATCAGAGGCAATTACAAGATTTACAGAATTCATTTTTTCTAAAAGTTTCCAATTAGACCTAGATTCATCTGTTTTTATTTTTTCAGGATTTCCTAGAAGTATGACTGTAGGACAATAGTCAAACGCGGCTAAATGTCTAGCCACTACAAAAGCATCGCCTCCATTATTTCCCAACCCTGCAAAGATCGTTATTTTAGATTTTGAATCAGGGTAAAGTTCAAGAATATGTCGTACAGTAGAGGCACCAGCATTTTCCATCATCAATTTTCTAAAAAAGCCCATTTGATGCCCATTCTCTTCAATTTGCATCATTTGTTTTACAGTGATTTCCATATCAATACAGAATTTTATGTCAAATAAGGGCTTTACCAAAATGCATATTCATAGATAAACCAGAATTCCTACACATCTCGAGCGATATAAAATGCAGAAGGCCGGACCATTTATGGAACCTGATCAGAATATCAGTCATAGTCCGTATTGTCATTTACTAATCCAAATAATGAATAAAGAAACAGGAATTCAAGAAATCACGGATGGAACCCTAGTAATGAAATGTATATTTTTTACAATATACATAATCTAGAAATCATTAATGCGGGAGAAGGGATTTGAACCCTCGAAATCCTAAGATACTAGCCCCTCAAGCTAGCGCCTTTGACCAGGCTGGGCGACTCCCGCAATTGGTTTTACCCATGTATGGTTTTTATAAGCCTTGATTACTTTTTGTGACTGTGCTAATTCCTGTCAGATGTTTTACTTGTGGAAATTTGATTGCTGACAAGTTTAAAGAATATCAAACTCGTGTCAAAGGCGGAGAGGATCCTGGAAAAGTTTTAGATTCTTTTGGTTTTAAAAGATATTGTTGTAGAGCAATGATTTTGACATCGGTTGAGACAATTCATCAAGTCATTCCATTCTACGAAGCCATCAGAAGAAGAGAACAAGAAGTAAGATCCGAATTAGAATAGAATGCCTAAGATTACTTCAATTAAAGGCAGAATACTTTACAACAGCAGAGGAAGTCAAACTATAGAAATTGATGTAATATCAGACAACAAACATGTAGGACGAGTGTGTGCTCCGTCAGGTGCAAGTGTTGGAAAACATGAAGCCCAGAGCTTTCCACAGAATAAACCAGAAAAGAGTTTAGAAGTTTTAAAAAAAAATGTAAAGAAATTCATAGGTCTTGATCCATCCAATCTAAAGATAATTCATGAGACCTTAAGGGAAATTGATTCAACTCAGAATTATTCAAAAGTGGGCGGTTCGCTTGCATTTGCACTAACTATTGCAGCGGTAGAATCAGCTTCAAAATCCCTACAGGTACCAATGTTCAAATTGCTTGCAAAAGATTCCACTTTTAGATATCCATTTCCTCTTGGAAATATCCTCGGAGGTGGAGCACATGCTGGACCAGGTACACCAGACATTCAAGAAATCCTAGTCTGTGCCACAGGTTCTAAAACTGTTCGTGATGCAATAGATGTTAATTTGATGGTACATAAAGAAGTAGGAAAAATTTTGTCAAAAAAAGATCCAAGTTTTACAAATGGAAGAGGAGATGAAGGAGGTTGGGCTCCAAAATTAAAAAATGACGAAGCCTTGGAAATATCTGCAAAAGCTTGTGAACAACTCGGTTTTACATTAGGAAAGGAAGTTTCGTTAGGGGTAGATTTTGCATCATCCACACAATGGAATGAAAAGAAAAAAAAATACGTGTATGACAGAGCAGGTTTTGAAAACACTCCTGAAAAACAGATTGAGTTTGCTTCAGACATAATAAAAAAATACAAACTTGTGTATGCAGAAGATGCCGTTCATGAGGAAGCTTTTGAGGACATGTCAATTCTGACCAAGAGATTTCCCCATGTCCTCATAACTGGCGATGACCTCTTGGTAACGAACACAAAAATTCTCAAAAAAGCAATAAAAATGAGATCCTGTAGTGGAGCAATATTGAAAGTAAATCAGGCAGGAAGTCTTTATGATGCACTAGAATTTGCCAAAGAAGCAAACAGCAACAAGGTAAGGATAATTACATCACACAGATCTGGCGAATCAACAGATTCGCACATATCACATATTGGAATTGCAACCAAATCAAAGATGCTCAAGGTCGGCATATTGGGCGGAGAAAGGATGGCCAAACTTAACGAATTGATACGACTCTCAGAGTATGATTTAATACGTGGAATGGCCGAGATTTAGAAACACGCAATGAGCAAGCAAGAAGACGTTGAACATATGGAGAAGTACGTACTTTCTACCGGAATAAGAGTAGGTACTCAAGTAAAAACAAAATTCATGACTCCATTTGTCACAAAGGCAACAAATGAGGGACTTTACATCATAGATAGTAAAAAAACATTATCCAGAATTCAGACAGCTGCTAAATTCATCAACAGAGCAGACATTACAAAAATTCTAGTTTGTTCAGGTAGAGAATATGCCAGCACTCCAGTTGAGAAATTCTGTGAGGTCACAGGTGCAACTCCCATGCTTGGAAGATTCATGCCAGGAACTCTAACGAATCCCTCATTACCATATTATAGAGAACCAGAACTAGTTTTCATATCAGATCCACAAGTAGATGAACAGGCAGTTGTTGAAGCTACTAATGCAGGAATTCCAGTAATAGGAATTTCCAATACAGATAATGTTACTTCCAAAGTGGATTTGGTAATTCCAGCAAACAATAGAGGAAGAAAATCCCTGGCTGCTACCTATTGGCTTTTAGCAAGAGAAATACTAATGCAGAAAGGTAAATTAAAAAATGCAGATTCGATGAAGTATCAAATAGATGATTTTGAAACCAAAATAACGGAAGAAGAGCTAGAAGAAGAAACAGAAAGAATGCCTACCCCAAGAATGAGAACACAGAGGCAATAACACAATGCAGGTAAGGACACCAGCTGTTGCTGGGATGTTCTATCCAAAAACAAATCAAGAACTAAAATCAAGCATAAAGAATTGTTTTTTACACAAATATGGTCCAGGATCATTGCCACCCTCACCACATAATGAAAAAATTATTGGTGTCATATGTCCACATGCTGGTTATGAGTACTCTGGTCCAATAGCTGCGAATTCATACTATGCAATATCACCACAG
>CAMLDG010000006.1 GCA_946478655.1 uncultured Nitrosotalea sp. | reverse complement strand
GAGCAAGTTTTTTGCAATCTCCATCTTTTGTGTAGGATCTTCTTTTACTACAATGCTGCATACTGTTACACCTCCAACACATGGTACCACAAAGAATGGATCTCCTACCAATTTTATTTGATTGATGATCTCATCGATCTCTTTTCCTGTTACAACAAAGTACAAAACGCTGTATCCAAGAACAGGAGGCTCTATCTTTAGCACAAAATCCTGGATAATTTTTTTCTCAAGCATTTTTTTTATTCTTGATTTTACCGAAACACCGGAAATGCCAATCTCTTGGCCTATCTGCCTGTCAGGTTTTCTGCAGTTGTTAAGAAGATGTGAGAGAATTTCAATGTCTAATTTGTCCATTTCTTATACACTTACCCCATCAATCATATCAAATTGAACATGTATTATTTATAATTGTCTAATATGGTAAGTATATACCTCTAAAACATTAAATAACAGACTAATTATGATCGTCTATTGGATTATCGCGCACAGATTGGCATTAGATTCATCACAAGGAGAAAAGGTAGCCTCATTGCCGCAAGCCTTGCAGTTGCAATTGCCATACTTGTGGTACAAGTAAATTCTGTTATCTTCCAGGGATTATACGATGCAATTGTCCGTGATCAGATAAACTATCGATTCGGACATGTATACATTACACGACAAGAGAACTTTATCACAAAATCTGATTTTGTCCTGGTAAACTGGCTTGAAAGAATTCCATATGTCCAGGCCGCTGCTCCAAGAATCGAGTCTGCTGCTTCAATTAATGCAACAGTAAATGGAAAAATAATTCGTGATTATTCTGTGCCAGTTATTGGAGTTGATCCAGTTCTTGACAGAGAAGCATCTACAATGTATCAGACTGTCGGTGCTGGTGGTCAGTATGTATCATACCGAGATTCAGTGGTAGTTGGAGCAATGGTAGATAGAGATCTTGGTGGACCGAAAGTAGGGGATACAATAAAACTAAAATTCAAAGACCAGTATGGAAATGATGTTCTACGAAGATTAACCATAGTTGGAATAACTGCAACAGCAGGTTCAGTAGGTCTTGACAATGGTGTCATAATGAATATCGATACATTGCGAGAAATTTTAAACAGACCTCATGAAACACAAGCAATTATAGTAAAACTAAACGATCCCACAAAAGATGTAGATGTAAAGAATCTATTCCTTGCAGCATATCCTTCAACTGCTGACAAGTTCAAAGCTCAGACAATCGAAGAGTCAGCAGAGCAGACACTTAGCGGTTTTCGTTCAGGTATTGCATTAATTAATCTAGTTGGATATTTTGGAATGATGTCTTCTGCATTTGCTGTAGTTACCATACAAATGATGCAGGTTTCAAGCAAGACTCGAGACATTGGTGTAATGAGGGCAATTGGCGCAAAAAGAAAAGATGTGCTGCTAGTTTTCATATTTCAAGGAATGGTAATTGGTATCATTGGTGCAGGACTTGGGACTGTCATGGGAGTAGCATATACTGCATATGCAAAAGAGACCCACATGACATTTCAGGGAAGCTTGGCACTTGAGGTAAAGTACAACTGGACAAGCATAATCCAGACTGATATTCTGGCATTTGTACTTGCAGTCGTAGCATCAATCTATCCGGCATACAAGGCTACGAAATTAGAGCCTGTGGAGGCAATGAGAGTTGGCTGATTACGTATTAGAGGTACAAAACATCGACAAGGTGTACGGACAGGGAGAGACCGAGGTCTATGCCTTGAGAAATCTCTCATTTAAGGTCAAGCGCGGAGAATTTATGCTAATTGTAGGCAGCTCAGGCTCTGGCAAGTCCACATTGCTTAACATGATTGGACTGCTTGACAGGCCAACACGGGGCAAGGTAATAATTGATGGCGTGGACACGTCAGAGCTCAGTGACAACCAACTTTCTGCATTTAGAAACTCAAAACTTGGATTCATATTCCAATTTTCAAATCTCTTGACAGATCTTACAGTTCTTGAAAACGTTACACTGCCAAGAAAGATTCAGGGTACCATACAAAATTCTTCAGACGAGGCAAAGACGTTACTTAAAACAGTCGGACTAGAAAACCAGATGCACAAGTTTGGAAACCAAATATCTGGTGGACAGGCACAAAGAGTAGCAATCACAAGGGCATTGATTGCAAAACCAGCTATAGTGCTTGCAGACGAGCCTACAGGAAACCTAGATTCAGTATCTGCTGAAACTACGGTACAGCTACTAAAATCTCTAAACAGAAAACTATACCAGACATTTATCATTGTGACACACGACAGACACCAGTTCGGCGAGGTGGATAAAGTAGTAACAATAAAAGATGGCCGAATTTTAAAAGAAGAGATGGAGGCAAATCTGACATGATATACAAAAGTATTCTTCTTCTAGTACTATTGTCTGTAGGACAGATTATACTTCCAAGCTATGCCCAGACTGCTGAGCACCTTGCACCAGGTGAGTCACCCTTTGAGCATGGATTCAATGATGTAAAACTTCTTGATGCATACTTTGGTCCTGCAGGACAAAAGATCGAAGCAGAGCCAGGTGACAAGAATGTTCCATTAACAATTGTACTATCAAACGTTGGCACAGAAGACATCTCGGGAATACAAGGTCTACTTAGCTTGCCAGCAGGATTTTCAGGTGCTGTCTCAAACAATGGACTCATCCAGGCAGACAACACCCAGACTGCAACTGCAGGCCAGTCCTTTACGCTTACATTCTTTGTAAATGTCGACAAGACAATCAACATCCATGACTATTCAGGTACGGTCAAGGTTACATATTCAAGAGTGCGAGAAAATGGAGAACGTACTGCATTTCTTGACTTTAATTTCAAAGTTACAGGAAAGAGTGTGATAAACCTCAAGGCAGCAAATCCATTCTTGAATCCTGCATCAAATAATGAAATAACAATCCAGATATCTGATGCCGGAACTGCACCGCTAAATGACGTCGATGTTGTAATTCAAAGAGATCAAAATAGCGGTAGTACTACCTCTAGCACAAACAACCTACAAGGAATTGTGCTTGACCAGAATCACTGGAAGGTAGGAACAGTCCAGCCTGGTTCGTCAAACACATTTACAATCCAGACATTTATCCCACAAAGTGTTGCAGGCCAGACAATCCATGCACCATTTACTGTGACATATTTTGACGGGCAAGGAAACCAAGTTACAACAACAAGAACTGTGGACTTTATTGTTGGACCAACAAGTTCTGTATCGATAATAAAATTGTCATCTCCGCCATATCTTTTGACTGCAGTCATGCAAAACCTAACACTAGGAATTGAAAACTTGTCTCCATCAAAGATATCTGATATATCGATTTCAATCACACCAAACTCTAACAGCTTGAAGATATTACAAGACAACAAGTGGTTCATAAAAGAAATAAACCCACTTGAAAAGACCGACCTTGTAATTCCAGTATTTGCAGATAAGAGCATCGAGGGCCAGGCAGTAGATTATGAAGTTGATGTACAATATACAAAGGACGGTGCAACTGTAATTGAGAAACAAAACTTTGCAACCTACATCAGGGGAGTAATTGACATCTCAGTTCATGACATTGGCCTAACAGAGATTGCAGGCCAGAAGATGATAACTGGAGATGTTCTCAACCAAGGAAATGTCAAGGCAGTATTTGGCCAAGTGACTGTGATGCCTCTGGATAGTCAAGCAATCAAAAAGTCAAGCCAGTATATTGGAGACATTGACATTGATGCACCAGTTCCATTTAACATTCCACTAAGTTATGATTCCCCACCATCAGGTGACCAAAAAGTCCAGGTTACACTGACATGGAAGGATACCTTGTTGCAGCAGCATACCATAACAGAAATTGATACTGTATCATTTGGAGCACCTCAGGTACAATCAAATGACAGCGCAAACGCAAGCCAACTCCAAATCATCATACTTGTAGCAATTGCAGCAGGAATAGGCGGTATCGTATTCAAGGTACGAAAGAAAAAGATTGTACTTGAAAAGAAAGTCGAAGAATCAAGCTAAGGGTATATTTACAGCAAAGGCATTTTTTTAGACATGATATGGGATGAAATCGAGATCCCAAAAGAAGTTCGCCATTTTATGCTTGAAGGGGCAGAAGAGACAGTACTGGGTCAAAAAAATGGTGCAAAAAAACAGTATCGTTATGGTAATCTACACATCAGAGAATATGACGACAAGTATCTGGTTCACATGGATAAAGTTGATCCAAGAAAAGATCCACTGGGTCATCTTGTAAAAGACGCTCCAGAAATTATAATTGGAATCACAAGCGGTATAGTTGCGGCAAAAAAAGTTTCATCAAGTGTTTACAAATTACAAAAGAACGTGCCATTTGCAAAGAGCACATCTATCTTTGCAGGACTTGTGGCATCAGTAATTGCAGGCTATGCAGGCTATACCATAACAAAAAAACTAAAAGAGTTCTAAAGGAGGAGAAGACAAATTTCTCGACTTCGAACAATTCAAACCTTCATCAAACTAGTGCCACTTGTATTTGCATTACGAAAGGACAGAAGAGAATGGGTAAGAAAACAAGGAAAAAATGTTGACATCAAGAGATACCAAAAAAATGCACGCAAGGCACTCAATACATTTCTCTCACTTGGACCTGTATACATCAAGTTAGGCCAGTGGCTCTCATCAAGGGCTGACATATTACCACAGCCATATCTTGAGGAGCTTGCAAAACTCCAAGATGAAGTTCCAGCAGAATCATTTGACAAGGTAAGGCCAATAATAGAAAAAGATCTTGGGCCAATGGACCAGAGTTTTGATTTTGTTGACACCAACGTAGTATCAGGAGCATCACTTGGACAGGTCTACAAGGCAAAGCTCCACGGAAAAGATGTAATCATCAAGGTAAAAAGACCTGGAATTGAAAAAGTCGTTGAAGAAGATATCCGAGTATTAAAAAAAATTATTCCGTTTGCAATGAAGTTTGTAGATCCCAATCTTAGATATTCTGCAGAGGCAATGTTATCGCAGTTTATTGAAACAATCAACGAAGAGATGGATTACCGAATCGAGTCCCAGAACCTAAAGGCAATCAAGAAGAACATGCAGAGCTATCCAAAGCTGATAATTCCATCTGTAATAGACAACAGGTCAAGCAAGAACATACTCACAATGGAGTATCTCCCAGGAATAAAAATAACAAATGTCAAGGCACTTGATGAGGCAGGAATTGACAGGGAACAGCTTGTGGTTCGTGCACACCGGGTCTTTTTTACAATGTTACTGCGACACGACCTGTTCCATGCAGACCCCCACCCTGGAAACATTGCTGTTACAAATGACGGTTCCCTGATACTGTATGATTTTGGAATGGTCGGAAGGCTTGACACAAAGACTCGACTAAAACTAATCAGGCTTTATCTCTCACTTATTGAGAGAGACCCGACAAGGACTGTATCTGCAATGGATGATCTTGGAATGCTCATGCCAGGATATGACAGAGGTATAATAGAAAAGGGACTAGCACTCTCAATACAGGCGTTTCACGGAACCAAAGTTGACAGGATGGAAGTCAAGGCACTGATGGAGCTTGCAAACAAGACAATGAGCAGATTTCCATTCAAGCTGCCAAAACATCTTGCACTCTACATGAGGATGGCATCAATACTGGAAGGTGTGTATCTGACACACAAGGTAAATTTCAGATTCATCAATGTATTACAAAATATTTTAGAAGAAGAAAACATTGTACGCGATGCATATGTTGAAGAGATCAAACTCTCTTTTGGAAGATTTGTAAAATCAATAGACGCTGCAATTGCTCTTGCTCCAGAGATAAGACAATTCATCGAACAAAACAAAAACATGCAAATAAACAAACCAAAATCAAGGACTGTTCTGCTTTCCGGTACAATTCTTGCAGCTGCAGTATTTGTTGGTTCCACCATACTGTATTCTACAAATGGTACCATTGGAGAGATTGGAATGCTAGGCTCTGCTGCTATAATGGCAATTGCTGTTGCATTAAGAGAACGATAATTATTCTATTGCGATATTCTTTCCAGTCTTTGTTGGTATCGTAAGTGTAAGAACACCGTCACGATATTTTGCAGATGCTGCTGGATCTTCGTCGTCTTTTACCTGTATTGGCAATCTTATCTTTTTGTCAATTGAGCGCGGTCTCTGTCTCCAGATTACTGTGCCCTCGACATCGTCTTCTCTTGTTGCGACAATTGAGAGTATATTGCCATTGAGTCTTAGTTTGATCTCTTTTTTATCAAATCCTGGCATGTCTATTGTTACCAGCAGGCTGTCATTTTGTAGTATCATATCTACTGGAGGAAGAACAAACTCGTAGAACTCGCGTGACTTGTTGCCTATCTCTCTCATGACCTCTTTTACCATGTAATGACCTATGCCCATGTAGTATCATTTAGCACTTTTTTGATTATTAAACCTTAGTTAGATTAGCTCCGTAGTAATACCTGTACATTTTATTCGTGGAACGGTTCATAATTTATCTACTGCCCGATTCAATAGGACTTGATGATTATTGTTATAGAGGGCTTTGACCAAGCAGGAAAAAAAACCCAGTCAAAATTATTGTCTGATTTCCTAAAGACCAAGAAGAAAAAGTCTGTGGTATTTAGTTTTCCAGACTATACCACTCCTGTTGGAAAAGAAATAAAGAACTTTCTTGGGGGCAAGCGCAAATTTCCTCCGCAGGTAATACACTGTCTTCTTGCAGCAAACAGGTGGGAGAGATCGCAAGACATCAAGGATGCACTTGCAAAAAATTATGTTGTCATCATGAACCGCTATTACCAGTCTAATCTAGTATATGGAACAGTAAACGGACTTGATCTAAAATGGCTTGAAAACCTTGACATGGGACTTCCAAAAGAAAATTTGGTAATACTGCTTGATGTCAAGGTGTCAGATTCATTTTCAAGAAAAAAACAAAAACGCGACAGATTTGAAAAAGACAAAACATTTGCACTCAAGATCGCATCCACATACAGAAAACTTGCAAAAAAATATCACTGGAGTATAGTTAATGCATCACAAGAAAAAAATCAAGTTCATCAACAAGTAAGAGATATCGTATCAAAACACATCAGATGAAAAAACTATGGCAAAAAAATATCTCCAGATTGTAGACCCGATTCATGATTTCATCACCGTATATCCACAAGAGCTTGGGCTTGTAGACTCGCCTGTATTTCAACGTCTCAGGAGGATACGACAGCTTGCAGGCGCTCATCTTGTCTATCCAGGTGCCCAGCACTCAAGGTTTGAGCATTCTCTTGGAACAATGCACATTGCAGGCCAGGCAGCAAACGTGCTCAAAGACAAGGGATACCTTGACACAAACGATTCTGAAAATATCAGGATGGCAGCACTGCTGCATGATATTGGTCACGGTCCATTCTCACACCTGTTCGAAGAGGTACTGCAAAAAAAGAAAAAAAATTCTCATGAAGATATCGGACAGAGACTGATACTTGAATCTGAGATTGGAGATATAATAAAAAAATCAGGATTTGACAAGAAATTTCTTTCCAAGCTTGCATTTGGAAACTCAAAATACCAATTCATGAACGAAATAATCTCTGGTGGTCTGAGTGCCGACATGATGGATTATCTTTTGCGTGATGGATATTTCACAGGTGCAGAGCACGCCAAGGTGGATTTTATGAGAATAATCCACTCACTTGATGTCCACGACAAGAAGCTTTCACTTGACAAGTCTGCACTTCATTCTTTTGAGTCCATGATGATCTCGCGATATCAAATGTTCAAAGCAGTTTACTTTCACAAGACTGTGCGCTCTGCCGAGGTCATGCTGATACAATCGATGGTACTTGCAGACAGCGAACTTGAACTTACTACAGATGATATCACAAAATATGTCCAGTTGACAGACGAGCTTGTAATATCAAAACTTGTCTCCCTTGAGCCAAAAAATGCAGAGCTCAAAAGAGCAAAACAGCTTGCAGTAGAATACCAAGAGAGAAGACTTCTCAAGTGTGTCTATGAAAAGATCTTTACCAAACCAAGAATGGGTAAGATAGACGTGGATAGTTTACAAAATGAGATTGCCAAAAGATCCAAGGTAGACAAGTGCGAGGTCTTTATCGACATATCAAAGACTCCCTCAATTCCTCTTGCCCCGTCAAAAAAAGAATCCCAGTCCATCATTTTAACAACAAAAAAAGGAGAGGGACCAAAGGAATCCTACGAACTTCCAATATCTGAGATTCCGCTGGTCTCTGCAATCTCTGGCTTTATGGATATTCTTAGGGTCTACACAAGACAGCAGTTTAGAAAAAAGGTTGAAATTGCAGCAAACGTCATCCTTGGTGAAACCAGTAAATGAAAAAAAGAATTGTAGTAAAATTGTCAGGAAGCTTGTTTGGCCTTGAAGACATGAAGACACTAAAACAGTATGCCGAATTTTTTGTCAAAATCAGCAAGGTCTGTCAGCCAATAATAATTGCAGGAGGAGGAAAGATTGCAAGACATTACATTTCACACGCAAGATCATCTGGTGCAGACGAATCAACACTTGATGAGCTTGGAATCGAGGTATCAAGGCTTAATGCAAAACTTTTGATCTACGCACTGCAGGAAAAAGCATACCCACATCCTCCAGTCAATCTAAAAGAGGTCGCAAATGCAGCTGACACAGGACTGATTGTAGTTACAGGTGGGCTTCATCCAGGGCAGAGCACAAACGCCACTGCTGCACTCATTGCAGAAAAAGTCAGGGCAAGTGCATTTTTCAATGCAACAGACGTTGATGGAGTCTATGACTCTGATCCAAACAAGAACAAGAATGCAAGCAAATTCAAAAAGATACCAATAAAAAAACTGCGCTCAATGCTTGTGCACCAAGATTCTGTGGCAGGAGGCTATGACCTGATGGATATAGTTGCACTAAAGGTGATAGAGCGCTCCAAACTAAAGACAAGAATACTAAAAGCAGACACAAAGGTACTGGAAAAAGCAATCAAAGGAAGTCCCGAGGGCACTGAAATCACACTAGTCTGACTTGCCCTGTATATTCTGGTATATCTGCACTGATTGCTTTGTTTAAAATTTCTCTAGCAGCATCTTCTGCAAGAACCTTTGACTGGGATTTGGCATATCCTTCTTCATCAACTATTACAACAAGCCATCCTTCTCCGGGTCTTTCGACAATTGCAACAAACTCTTTTTCCCCGACTGGCACAAACGAGCCCTGAGATTTTTTTACAGTAAGTGTGAGCATGGCAAATCCTGCATGTGAAAATAATGTCATCTGCGATTTTCTTGATCTTTCCTGACCTATCCTGACTGCCTGATGATACTGCATGAATTGTATTTTCAAACTTTTACTATAAGCGTTTTCAACTCAACATTTAAGAATTGAACAAAAGGTAGAAACATCCTTGGAAAAGAAAATTTTTCTTTATGCTGCAATAGGAGTTATAGTTGCAATACTTGGAGTGGTTGCAATATTACCAAGTTCTGGAATTCTCAAGAACATGTTTACTCCAAATGAAAGCACACCTACTGCGCTCACATCTGTAATGACTGAGGTAAAGCCTCTTAGCATACAATTCAATGGTTCAGCAATATCCTCAATAGGAGACAGAGATGCAACAATAGAAACAAAGTTCAATCTTACAAACCCAAATGACAATACTTTGATAATTGAAATGGTAACCTACGACATTTACGCAAACGGTGTCACTATTGGTCATGGACAATATGGACAACGATATGATGGAACCTGGGAGAGCTCTTCCTATCTACCACTGACACAACACAACTCTGAGATAATTACAGTTGATACAAAGATCCTCAATGACGGAAATAATCCACAGGTCTGGTCCGCATTACAAAATCATGCTGCAAAGTTCAGATTTAATGGAACTGCCTACTATTCAACACATTCAGCTTTTGCAGGCCAAGCCTATACAAAAGACTTTGATTTCTTGCAATAGAGTCTAGTGTTTTTCAGGATTGTATCTTGATCGGATGAACTTTACAAGATACACAAATCCAAGTATTATCCATGCAAGTAACATTGCACCCCATGCAAGAACTACGATCTTTGGTATGCTCAGATGTAACTGGTATACATAATTGAGATATTCTGATGGGATTACTTTGTCAAGTTGGTATATCGGCAAAAGGTATGGATTAAGATCTTTTATGTCAATTATGGATTTGCTAGCAAGTGCTGTGATTACTGCATGCCATCCAAAGAAAAATGTCACAAAGAAAAATCCGGCCTTTCTTCCTACTGGTTTTCTGTATCCGCGTTTTTCAAATTTTTCCAGTCGCTCCTTGACTCTGGCAAGTTCTGTCTTTAATTCCTCAACAGATTTTTGGTCTCCTGTTTTTTTCTTTGATGGACCAAGGTATGTTGTAATAAGTGAATCAAGATATTTCTTGTCCGAATTGTAAAGTGTCTTGCCATCCTGTAGGGCACTTAGAATATAGTTTAGTCTACCAACATCTCCCTTTTTGGTATCTATCAAATGTATCACATAGTCAATTAGTTCGTCTGCCATCTATCCATCATATTCCAATATGACATGACTTGCCAGAAGCGGCTTTAGATGACATTATCAATATTATCAAGCTCTTTTGGAAAGGGATTTTAATTATTAATGAGATGCCTAGCCTATCTTCTTGAGAAGACTCATGATTGGTTCTCTGTCCAAGTTTGACAGTGACGAGAATCCTTCCAATAATTCCCTTTGAACGTGTAATGCATCATCAAATGCCTTTTTGATATACTCTGAATTAAACGGAACAAGTTTGTCAATTGTACCATCGCTGTATGATTCGATATATTTTTGCAATAACAACAAAACAAAATTTGGTGCAACGTCAAGCAATGTAATGATTGCCTTCTTCAGATCCTTTTCTTTTGTGTTACTCTCTTTTTCAAAAAAATCATTCATGATTCGTATTCTTTCTTTTCCAGTATCCGATACAGAAGCTGCAACAAGCAGGCCACTATCTGTCAATTGATAATATGGAACTCCCTGCTCCTGAAGTGCCTTTGGGCCACGTTTTATTGGAAGTCTTCCAGCTTCTCTTACCAATTCTAAAGGAAGAAGAA
>CAMLDG010000005.1 GCA_946478655.1 uncultured Nitrosotalea sp. | reverse complement strand
ACATTGCTGCAGCAAAACTGGTTGCAGAACTTGTAAGAACAAGTCTTGGCCCACGAGGCATGGATAAAATGCTTGTTGATTCTCTAGGCGATGTTACAATTACAAATGACGGTGCTACTATTCTAAAAGAAATTGATGTTCAACATCCAGCCGCAAAAATGATGGTTGAGATCTCGAAAACTGTCGATAATGAAGTAGGTGATGGTACCACATCCTCTGTAGTATTTGGTGGTGCTATGTTAGCTAAAGCAGAAGAACTTTTGGAAAAAGATGTCCATGCTACAGTAATAATTGAAGGATATCAAGCAGCAGCAGAAAAAGCACTTTCACTTCTCACAGAAATGGCAAAGCAAGTAAGTCCAAATGAGAAAGAAATTCTACTAAAAATTGCAAAAACAAGTATGCAATCAAAACTTATCTCAGAAGACAGTGACATGTTATCCAAACTTGTAGTTGATTCAATATTGCAAGTTGTAGAAAAGGAAGCAGAAGGACATAGAGTGGATCTTGATAATATCAAAGTGGAAAAGAAAGCAGGCGGCTCTATTAGAGGTACTCAGTTTATCAAAGTCATAGTGCTTGACAAGGAAGTTGTCCACAGCGGCATGCCTACTAAAATAGAAAAGGCAAAGATTGCATTACTGAATTCAGCTCTAGAGATTGAAAAGACAGAGATGAGTGCAGAAATCAGAATCAGCGACCCTACTCAAATGCAAATGTTCCTTGAAGAAGAAAATAGAATGCTCAAATCTATGGTAGACAAGATTCATCAAATTGGCGCAAATGTGTTAATCTGTCAAAAAGGCATAGACGACATTGCACAGCATTATCTAGCTAAACAAGGCATACTTTCAGTTCGAAGAGTAAAAGAAAGTGATATGACAAAACTTGCCAAAGCAACAGGAGGCAGAATTAGTAGTAATATCGATGATATGGTTCCAAAGGACTTGGGTGCAGCAGAACTCGTAGAACAGAGAAAAGTAGAGACAGACAAGTGGGTCTTCATTGAGGGTTGTAAAAATCCAAAGGCCATTACATTATTGCTTAGAGGAGGATCTCAAAGAGTAGTCGACGAAGTTGACAGATCAATGCACGATTCCTTGATGGTTGTAAAAGATGTAATAGAAAAACCAGCAGTCGTGGCTGGAGGTGGAGCCCCAGAAGAATTCATAGCTTCACACCTAAAGGAATGGGCAGATAAATTTGAAGGAAGAGAACAACTTGCAATTAAAAAGTATGCTGAAGCACTTGAAGTCATACCATTGACCATTGCTGAGAATGCAGGAATGGATCCAATCAATACCATGGTTACACTTCGTGCAAAACATAGCCAAGGAAAGAAATGGACAGGCATAGATGCAAGAAACACTAGAGTAGCAGACATGTTCTCCATTGATATCATTGAACCAGTTGCAGTAAAAGAGCAGATAATAAAATCCGCAACTGAAGCAGCATGCATGATACTTAGAATTGATGATGTTATTGCCTCATCCGGCGGCCGAGGTGGCGGCGGAAGAGGTCCTCCAATGGGCTAAGCCTTTTCATGTTAGAAAAGTTAGAAAATCTAAAACTAAATTCAATTGTTGTTCTAAATGACTTTTTTCTTGATCGTATCATCAAAATTCAAAATTTAGATGATCTCTACAAACAAATTTTAGAAAAAAGTAAATTGGGTGGAAGTATTCGTGGAATACCGCAAACAGATCTAAAAGGTGGCAATGCAACAAATGTTGCTTATGCTCTAGCAAGACTTGGATGTCCAGTATCATTGATAACAATTGCAGATAATACCAGCTCTCAGATAATCAAAGAAACTTTTTCTACATTTGACAAAGTCTCCCTATCCATAATTGATGGAAAACCAGGAAGAACAACATCACTTGAATTCAACAATGATGGTAACATTGTAAACATGATGATTTCTGATTTAGGTGATAATGAAGACTTTGGACCTGAAAAACTTGGAACGCAAGAACAAGATATGTTAACAAATGCTGATGCAGTCATTGTAACAAACTGGGCAAGCAATAAAAAAGGAACAGAATTATCGCAGTTTGTATTTTCAAAGTCCCCGTCGGCTTTTCATTTTTTAGATCCAGCTGACATTCAGACAAGAGCTGAAGAATTCAAAGAATCACTACCGAAAATTGCAAGTTATCTTGATTCCTTATGTATGAATGAGAATGAATGCAATCTTCTTCTAGCACAGTCAGGCTTGGAGGCAATCTCTGGAGAAAAAGAGACTAGGAATCTTGTACTTGAACTATCCAGGAAACATTCGATACCGATTGATCTTCATACTTCTACAGGATCATACTGGTCAAATGGACAGGACGTGGAATATGTCAAATCTTTCCAAGTCCGACCCAAATTTGTAACAGGTGCTGGGGACGTCTGGGATGCTGCAAATATGCTTGGATATCTTGCAAATCTTGATTCCCTTGAAAGGCTAAAGTTTGCAAATGCGGCGGCATCTCTCTATGTCGGAAACTCCATTGGAGTTCCACCAACAATGGACCAGGTTTTGTCGTTTGTTAGGACTAATAGCAGATGAGCCTTCAATTATTTGTGTAAAATTGATGAAAATATCATATCAAACAGTGTTTTTCGATCAAAAAACTGATCTGGATAATGCAACAAATTAAGAGAAAGGTTTTTTAATAATCTAAAATTTAGAACTGACAAGTTGAATTACAAATTTTTTGTTGCTATACTAGCTGCAATGATCTTCGCTGCAGTATTACCAACAATATCTGCAAATGCCCAAACTAGTTCACCAAACAGTGGCAGTGCAGCACAATTCCTTCAACAATGTATTCAACAATTTCAAGGTACAGATCACATTTACTGTGCTAAATTCTATACAACTGATGTTGCAAGATCAGGTACATTAAGCCAATATTTCCTGCAAGGTTCGCTTGCAAATAGCATCGTCGTATACGAAAACACAAAAGTCACACTTTCTGGTCTCAAGTCAACAACTCCTGATGTTGGCAAGAAACTAACCTACCAATGGGGTCAAGTTTCCGGTGATGCAATAACATTTTCTCCAACCTCTACTGCTCCTGTAATATCATTTGTTTCTCCTCCAGTTCCTGCAAATGAAGTAAAGTCATTGAAATTATCATTAACTGTAGATGATGGATATGGACTAAAGGATACTACTACATTCAATATTGTAGTCTTACACGTGAATCATCCTCCGGTTGTTACAGTAAATCCAGATCAAGTTGTTGATGAGGGTTCTATGGTATCTCTCAAGGGTGTTGCAACAGATCAAGATAATGATCCATTGACATTAGCATGGGGCCAATATTCTGGTCCAAGTATACAATTATCCTCAACTAATACTGATACTACATCATTTACTGCACCTGCAGTAGCACCAGGCAAAACTACAACCATGTTGTTTGTATTTACTGCCGATGATGGACACGGAGGAAAAGCAGCCGCCATGACCAAAGTCACCGTTAAGAGCACTCATCAAGATCCAACCGTAGCATGTCAAGATGTTTCTGTTAATTCTAATTCTCTAGTAAGATTGCCAGTATCAGTTGCAAATCCAAGCGGTGATACTATCTCTTACTACTGGAGACAGGTTTCTGGACAACCAGTAAAACTATCTTCCAGCACTGATATGAGCCCAACATTTGTAGCACCAACTCCAACTGGCTCAAGTGGTACACTTCAATTCACACTAGATGTATCAGATAACATGGTTGACATCCCATCATGCTCTGTCACTGTCAAGGTCAATAACCTCCCAGTAGCTGGACAACCACCAGTTGCTAATGCAGGTCCAGATCAAACAGTCTCACCAAACAGCAGAGTTGTATTAGATGGAAGCGCAAGTACTGGTGACCATATCAAATTCAAGTGGGTACAAATTAGCGGTGACCCAGTCACTATCATATTGAGTGGCACTGCTCATCCAGCATTCTACTCCCCATCTGTTGACTATGGTCAACAAAAGGTACTAGAATTCAAACTCACAGTAACCAACCAATTCGGTTCAGACAGCAGCACAGTGAAGGTTACTGTAATTCAGGACCAAAACCCACCGACCGCCAGAATAAACGTGGTCCCATAAACTCTAATTTTTAAAAAATTTCTTTTAAAATAGATTTTTCTAAACTAAGTTGCTTTTTTATTGAGGCTCTATTGTTGCTGGTGGCTTGCTTGAAATTACGTAACTAACCCAAGCTACATCCTCTACCTCGTTTGTAATTCTATTGCTGATTCTTTCAAGTATCTCAGAGGGCAATCTTGTCCAATCTGCGGTCATGGCATCGATAGAATCAACTATTCTGACAAGAACGACATGGCCATATTTTCGTTCATCACCCACTACCCCTACTGCTCTATCATCTCCTACTGCTGCATAAGCCTGCCAAACCTTGTGGTACCATCCTGATGATTCAAGCTCACTTTCAACAATTTTGCTTGCCTGTTTTGCAATTTGTAATTTTTCTGGAGTTACTTCTCCCATTATTCTTACTGCAAGACCAGGTCCTGGAAATGGATGGCGGTTAAGAAGTTTATCTGGAACGCCTAGAATTTTACCTACTTTTCTTACCTCGTCTTTGTAAAGAAACCTGAGAGGTTCCAATACTTGCAGGTTAAGCCATGATGGTAATCCACCAACATTGTGATGAGTTTTAATCACAGCTGCTGGGCCTTTTGAAACTCCGCTTTCTATTACATCTGGATAAAGCGTACCTTGCCCTAGCCACTTGAACGGGCCATTCTTTTCAGCAAATTCTGTAAACACTTTGACAAATTCCTCTCCAACAATCATTCGTTTCTGTTCAGGATCTGTTATTCCTTTGAGTCTTGTAAGAAATCTCTCTTTGGCATTTATTGCTGTAAAATTCATCCCAAAATTATTCTCAAACATTTTTTCTACCTCTATTTCTTCATCAAGTCGCAAAAGACCATTGTCTACAAAAACACACTTGAGTCTATTTCCGATTGCCTTTTGTATCAATACTGCAGCTACTGTAGAATCAACACCTCCACTTATTCCACATAACACATCACCATCAATTTTTGAAATATCTGATACTGTTGATTCTATAAAATTCTCCAAGGTCCAATCTTGTTTTGCTTTACATATGTCTAGAACAAAATTCTTGAGAACTTGAACTCCATTTTCAGTATGAACTACTTCTGGATGAAATTGAATACCATATACCATTTTTTGCTTATTTGCAATTGCCGCTGCAAAAGAATTTTCTGTGTGTCCTATTACTTTGAATCCTTCAGGCAAACTTTCTGCAGCGTCACCATGGCTCATCCATGCTCTTGTTGATTGACCCATGCCAGCAAGCAGATCAGAGTTATTATCTATGCTAAGCAATGAAGACCCATATTCTTTATGAGAACGCTTAACCTTACCTCCAAATTTGTTCACAATTAATTGATGACCATAACAAATTCCAAGCACGGGAAGTCCTATCTCAAATATTCCGTTTGTTGGTTGTGGTGAATCCTTGTTGTATACACTTGCAGGTCCTCCACTGAATACAATTCCCTTTGGATTCATTTTCTTCAATTCTTCTAGTGGTATGTCGTACGGAACAAGTTCGGAGTAGACTGAAAATTCTCTAATTCTTCTACAAATGAGATGACTATACTGCGAACCAAAATCTAATACAATTATCTTGTCCATGATATCACTTTTGAGAATTCTCAATCATTCTGGAAAATGACCATGTTACTGTATTTATTATCTCGTTTACTCTTTCCTTTTGGCGATAATTTTTAATGAGAATTTCTCTGATTCTGTTACCGTCTTTATTCACTAGACATGATATTGCTGTGTTTTGTGGAATCTTGCCATTCTGTACATCTGTTTTATCTTGACTTTCCATTCCTCCAATTATTCTGCCCAAGAAAAATGACTTGAATGGATGCATTTCAATATCTAACATGACATCTTCTGATGGGATGATCACTAGCTCATCAGAAGTAACATGTGCGTTTGCTAAAATTTTATTGTCTTGTGTCTTGATGGGAATAACAGAAGAAGATGAAGATGTTTGTTGGCTTTGTTGAACAATCTGTTTATTGGATACCAGAGAAGATGCTTTACTAAAACTTGATTGTTTTACAAGAGAATCAAGAATGCGAAGATTCTGCCTGAATTTGTCTATCTCTTTTTCTCTTTTTTCAATCTCTTCAGAGATCCATTCTCTTAGTTCTAAAATGTCACGCAGATTCTCCTCTGAATAACTCATGTTTTTTCTATTGCCAAATGGATAATAAATATTAAAACAAGTGTTATTGTCTGACTAGCCTTTGAAGATCTGCTAACTTCACATTTTTGAATCCTGATATTGGTTGAGATGTTGTATAGAGATCGATATTACTCTTTGAAGCGAGCCATTCTAGGAGCGATTTCCCAATTCTCAGCTTTTTTATCTTTATTGATTTGTTGTATATTCCTACTTTGGAATATTTTCCTATGTGAATCCCAAAATCCATTCCAATCATGATTATTTTAGATGCGCCAAAATGATTTGCAAGAAATACGCATCTGTCACCATCTGTGAATCCACCAAAGTTTCTAATTTTTCCAAATGGTCTATCCTCTGTGGTACCTATGCAATATCTGAATGATATTGCATGTGGTAATCTCCTGATATTGTCTCCATGTGCATGTACAATCATTATTGATCCAGTTTCTGATGCTTTTTTGAGTGATTCCATGTTTCCATCAAGATCTGTTACTATGATATCTGGTACTATTTCATTTTCAAGCATTGCTTGTGTAGCACCATCAGCAACAATTTTTGTGATGTTTTTGAATTTTTTAAGATATGGTAGGGATGCAATTAATGACGGCCCTGCACCTATAACAAAAACAGTTTTGTTTTTAATTTTTCTCTCTAGAACATCTGTACCAAATTTAATCTTTAGAATTGAATCAAGGATCTTTGCTGACTTTATTTCTCTTGATCTGTCATAGTTGAATTCTTTTAGAATTTCTAGATATTTTTGTTGCCAGCCATCCAAAGTCATGTAAGTCTAAATGTATCTGGGTTAATCATAAACCATATGCATAGACTAGCAAGAGTTAGAGTGGGTGGTTCTAGCCCAATACGAGTGATGGGGATAATTAACACCAGTCCAGAATCATTTTATAAAAAATCAGTATTCACTGATAAAAAAATGATAGAAAAAACTGCCAAGTTAATGGAAGAAGATGGTGCAGATTTTATTGATGTTGGTGGCATGTCCACTGCTCCGTATATCCAGACCCTAATATCAGAAGATAAAGAGATCAAAAGAATTACAAATGCTATAAATGCAATCCAAAAAGTTTCAAAACTACCTGTCTCAATTGATACATGTAGGGCAAGGGTGGCAGAAATGGCGCTTCAATTAGGCGCAGAGATAGTTAATGATGTTTCAGGACTAAAATATGACAAAAATATGGTTGATGTGCTTGAGAAGCACTGCCCATCTGTTGTTCTGTGCGCATTTAGCAATGAACCGGTTAAGGGAAATCAAGTCATACAAGCAAGAAAACTGATTAATCAAAGTGTTGCACTTGCACTAAGATCTGGAATTCCAGCAAGCCAGATCATAGTAGATCCTGCTATTGGTTTCTTTAGAAAAAAAGCACAAGGTGTGTTGTTTACAAAAATCAATTCTGATTGGCTACAAAGAGACATGCTGATATTGAAAAATCTAAAGCACATAAAACAAGAACATCCAATTCTTGTTTCAATTTCAAGAAAGTCATTCATAGGAGAACTATTGGGTGAGACCGATCCTGATAAGCGACTTTATGGATCTCTTGCAGCAGAAACTTTTGCTGCTCTAAATGGTGCTGATATAATACGAACTCATAATGTCAAGGCTACAAATGATATTGTCAAGATCGTAACAAACTTGAAAAGTCTCAAGAAAGGCTTATAACAGATTTTCATTCTAATCAAGAAGGTTTCGTTGGAAATAAGGGAAGGATTAACATTTGATGATGTACTCCTTGTTCCTAAACGATCAGGAATTGTTACTAGATCTCAAACAAACCTGCAGACAAAACTTTCAAAAAATATTTCTCTTAACATACCGATCATCAGTGCAAATATGGATACTGTTACTGAATCTGCCATGGCAGTAGCAATAGCAAGGGAAGGAGGAATTGGAATAATACATAGATTTCTCACTATTTCAGAACAGGTAAACGAAGTACTCAAAACAAAACGTTCAGGTAGCATAATAATTGAAAATCCATATACAATAAATCCAGACCAGACCGTGCGTGAAGCCATAGAATCCATGAGAGAAAAAGGAGCGTCAGGATTACTTGTAACAGATGGCCAAGGTCAGCTTGTTGGTATACTGACAAGACGAGATATTGTTATGTTGGAATCTAAAGATGAAAGTAAAAAGGTCACTGAAGTAATGACAAATGATGTTATTACTGCAAAATTTGGAGTGGATATAGGTGAAGCAAAAGACCTACTACGGAAAAATTGTATTGAAAAATTACCGCTTTTAGATGAAAGAGGACATGTCAAGGGATTGATAACCAGTAAAGATATCATTAATGCTGGTAATTATCCTCAGGCATCAAAGGATAAAAAAGGAAGACCGTTGGTTGGTGCGGCAGTTGGTGTGAAAGGAGATTTCATGGAAAGAACCGAAGCATTACTTGATGCAGGTGCTGATGTTATTGTAGTAGATATCGCACATGGTCACAGTGAAAATGCAATAAACACAGTTAGATTGATAAAAAAAGCATTTCCAAACTGTGAACTAATTGCAGGAAATGTGGCAACTGCTCAAGGTACAGAAGATCTCATCAAGGCTGGTGTGGATGCAGTAAAGGTAGGAGTAGGTTCTGGTTCGATATGCATTACTAGAGTAATCACTGGTTCTGGAGTGCCGCAACTAACTGCTGTAATGGATTGTGCACAAGTTGGCAAAAAATATGATATTCCAATAATATCTGATGGTGGTGTAAGGACATCAGGTGATGCGACAAAAGCACTTGCAGCAGGAGCATCAACTGTGATGGTTGGGAGCTTGTTGGGTGGAACAGATGAGAGCCCAGGCTCATTTATGATGAAAAATGGCAAACGATACAAGATTTACAGAGGTATGGCGTCATTTTATGCAGCTCTTGGAAGGAAAAATAAAGAAACCAGTAATGCTTCATTGGTAGAAGATCTCAATGATTATGTAGCAGAAGGTGTTGAGGCAATGGTTCCTTACAAAGGAAGTGTCACTGATATAATAAAACAACTAACGGGAGGAATTCGTTCTGGTTTGAGCTATTGTGGAGCAAATAATATTCCACAAATGCAACAGAATGCAGAATTTATAAAAATGTCAACTGCGGGATACGCCGAAAGTCAACCGCATGATGTTGAATTGATGTAATTTACTTTAAATATAATCATGAATTAATTTTTCACAATGCTTACAAAAAAATCTGCAGCGGGAATTGGAATCGGTCTAGTTGCAGTTGTATTGGGCACATTTTTTCTGTTGCAGACGATAGTAAGTAATGTACATGACGTAAACGATACCGTAGATATTGGAAAAAGTGATGTCTTTCAGTTTGATGCGGAAAAACATTATCATGAATTTCTTAATGTTACTGGAAGTTCATTTCACGTACATATGAAGACACCAGGTACAGGTCTGCAGGTCGATAAAGATTTTCAAAAGCAAGTCAGTTTTGACTGGTACAGTCTTGAGAATGGAAAACATTTCATTAACATAACAAATGCTGGAGGCTCAGTGCTTCACGTAACTGGAAAACTAGAGGCTGTTACAAATCCGATAATATTCACATCACACCTCATAGTGATATCTTCAGGAGTTTTGATAATTGGAATTAGTGCAGCATTTTCTATCAGAAGACCAAAAGGGTTCTAGATTAATTCAGCTCGTGGATAGGAGCCTAATATCTTTAGAAATGTTGTGTTTCCCTTGATCTTCTCAAGAGTATCTTGAATGTTTTTGTCATCTTGGTGGCCCTCAAAATCTACATAGAAATTGTATTCCCAAGGTGTGCTCTTTGTAGGACGGGATTCAATTTTTGTTAAATTGATACTATTAGTATTGAATTTTTCAAGAATGCTATACAATGTACCTGGAACATGTTTTATTGCAAAAATTATTGATGTCTTGTCTTTTGAAGTTCTTTCTTTTTTCTTGTTTGCCAAGATGAGAAATCTTGTATAATTATTTGAGTTGTCTTCTATTCCTTCTCTTATTATTGGAACATTGTATATCTCTGCAGCCTTTCTGCTAGCTATGCATGCAATGTTATTCTTGTTTAACTCTAGAAGGATCTTTACACTGCCAGCAGTATCATAAGTTGGTATGGGTTTCAAGTGGTTATCTTGGATAAATTTTCTGCATTGACCAAGTGCCTGTGGATGTGAATAAACTGTATCAATTTTTTCTAAGCCTTGTAAACCAATAAGACAATGAGATATTCTGTGATATATCTCACCTACAGCGCTGAGCTTTGTGGTAAGTAGTAAATCATAGCTTTCGCCTACACTTCCCTCAAGTGAATTTTCTACAGGGAGTATAGTGTAGTCTGATCTTCCATTCTCTGTGGAATCTAATGCATCATAAAATGTAGGGTGTGGCATGGTATCAATTGGATCTTTGAAAAAACTGACTGCCGCAGCTTGACTATATGCTCCAGACTCTCCTTGGAATGCTACTTTTAACATGTTCTTAGTTGGAGTTGAATTTTATAAAATCGCTGTTTCCAAATCTCGTTGATAACTTTCTCTCTTCTATGTATCCACAATCTACACATTTTATGTTACTACCCATTGCAACAACTTTTGCTCCACATTTGTTACACTGGGTAAATAAAACTCCAAGTTCAGGTTCACCAATTGTTGCATGTACTACACCATTGAGAAGATTGATTATCTTTGCGGATACTATATCGCCTACTCTTACAAGAATTCGCTTCTTTGCTCCCTTTGCTTGACAAATACATTCTAGACCAGAATGAGTGGGTTTTCCGTTTATGTACAGGATGTTTATTGCAAACATGTTATTCATTAAAGCTGAGATATTTCCTGTTATTACATCACCTGATTTAGCAACTGCTGGTTTTCGCATTTCATTGATTTTTGCTATACGGTTTGTCTTGTCAAATTCTGGAGTACCTATGACTAGTGATCTTATTGACTGACCATCATCAAAGGTATTATCGCCCATTTCAAATTCTTCAATTATTGCAATTTTATCTCCTGGAAGGGTTGGTTTTTGAGACAATGCCTTGATTTGAGATTTGATGATTATAATTGTTTATTCGGGTTGATAACTAAGAAATCAAAGAATTACCAAAAACAAATAGTATACAGCCAAATTAACCATAGTCACAATACTGCCTATTTTGAGAAATTCAAGAAAAGTAAATGCCCTTACACCTCTTGATTCTGTTGCCTGGATAATTATGATAGTACTTGCAGCTCCAAGTATGGTTAAATTTCCAGCTATAGTGCTTGATGCTGCCAACATCATCCATTGCACAACGTGCGTATCTGTAAACCCATTTCCAATCATGATGTAG
>CAMLDG010000004.1 GCA_946478655.1 uncultured Nitrosotalea sp. | reverse complement strand
ATCTCTGAAAATTCATTCTTTCAAGTAAAAAGTGATGTATTTCTGAGCGGCTATTTGAAAGATAATACAAAGCCTGGAATTGCATGGATCTATATTTTTAACAGCACAAAAACACAGAATATGACGCATGAATCCATACCTATCTGGATAAAGCGAGTTGCAGGGTTGTGGTCAAGCGGAAATGCATCTGATGGCGATTTTCATGCTGCAGTTGATTATATGGTACAACACAACATAGTTACCTCAGATAATGAAGAAAATACTGTTTCTACTGTGCCTCATTGGATGCAGAAAAATGCTCACTTGTGGTTTACAGGAGAAATTGATGACAATACGTTTGTTGGTTCGATTCAATATTTGATCTCATCTGGAATAATTCATTGATGAAAATATTAGGATGCGGTCGCCGGGATTTGAACCCGGGTAACGGGCTTGGAAGGCCAGTGTACTAACCAAACTATACTACGACCGCTCACTGTGCCAATCTTGTACCTACATAATAATTCTTTTTTCGCACTCATAGAGTACACGTGAAATTATGATGTGAGCTTCAAGTGGATTTTTGTCTACAGCTATTGTCTTGTCAAAATATTCTTTATTCTTATCAAAAAATTGACCTTTTGAAAATCCTCCTATTACAAGACAAGTGCTACTGTCTATCTCTTCAGCTAATTTTTGATAAGAGCTTTTGACACCTTTGCTTGAAAGTGCAATCGTTTCCTCTGGGTCAATTTTTCTAATTAGCTCTCCCAAACTCATATCCTGTAATGTAAGAAGTGTGTTGTTGTTCTCTTTGATCTCTTTAATGGCATACAATTTCTCAACAAGTCCTGTGAATCTATGATATGATTTTGGCAATCTTACATTTTTTCCTACCGAAATAACTTTGTCATCAATTGTATGAACAAACACATTCAGCTTGTCCTCAAAATAGAGAGGAATGCTACAGGCTTCAAGGAGTGAAAAATGAACAAGATCAGGTCTTCCTCTTTTTATCTCGTTCTTAATTCCCTTCATTGCAGCAAAGTGCCATGAGACGTCAAGCAAAATTTCAGACGGTTTTTTGTTAAATCTTCTAGCCGACGCTGTAACAGAATTGTGTCTATGCATCTCTTTAGGTACTAATTCTAATGCAGATTCTGCTATTACAAGCGAGAGCAAGATTGTATTTTAAGGGTGGGAATTATTAAACAACATGAAACCTGCAATTAAGGATCTCTTGATAGAACGAATGCAAATTCTAATTAAAAATGCCATGTCAAACGCAAGATCTAATCCTGAATTGGCACAAAGGCAAGCAACACTTGCCAAGAGACTTTGTACGAAATACCGTATTAGAATGCCATATGAATTGCGAGCAAATTACTGTAAAAAATGTAAAAAATTCATAGTGCCGGGATTTACAGCACGAGTAAGAATAGGAAGAAGCAATGTAAAATCAATACGCATCACATGTAGTTTTTGTAATCATACATACAGAAAGATAATTAAAAAACAAATTCTATAGGTCAATGATTTATAAGACGAACTTTGAATTTTGGTTTTTATGGCAAAGGCATACGATGTACCAGCGGATTTACTGATCGGTAGATTAACTGAGACTCTAAAGAAAGAAGATATCGTACAGCCAAGCTGGATTCCATTTGTTAAAACTGGTGCTCATGCAGTAAAACCTCCGCAACAAAGTGATTGGTATTACACAAGATGTGCATCTCTTCTAAGAAAAATTTACTTGCACGGACCTATCGGAATAAATGATTTGAGATCAATGTATGGTGGTACAAAACCTGTCGGTTATGGAGGAGCACATCACAGAGACGCCGGTGGTGCAATAATCAGAACAGCCGTACATAGCTTAGAAAAATTGGGTTATTTGGATAAGGTTGAAGGAAAAGGTAGAACAATATCTCATGAAGGCATGAAAAAACTTGATAGACTGTCAACTGAGATCTTGAACGAATTGATCACAAAGAATCCAAATCTAAAGAAATATTCCTAGTAGTATCATGAGCTCTCATAATTCAAATGATGATAGAAATCCAAGCGATGCAGAAGTTTCTGCTATAAAGGAAAATGCACTAAAGACCCTTCTTACTGCTGAAGCAAGACTAAGACTAAACAATGTTAGATTGGTTAAACCTGAACTTGCGGCAATGGTTGAAAACTATCTTTTAGGATTGGCATCCCAAGGAAGGTTAAATTCACAAATTTCTGATGATCAGCTAAAGCAAATTTTGCTGTCTACACAACAACCTAAAAGAGATTTCAAGATTAACCGCAAGTAGATCTTTCTAGGGAAAATATATTAGGGGTAAATTGGACAATCACAAATATGAAAGCAGTTGTTTATGACAAATATGCTCCAAATGACGATTACAAATCAATCCTAAGTGTAAAAGAAATACCTGATCCAAAACCAAAACCAAACGAAGTTGTTTTCCGGGTCAAGGCAGCAGCCCTAAACTATAACGATATCTGGGGAATGAGAGGACAGCCAGTTGCCGTACCATTGCCACATGTCTCAGGTTCTGATGCAGCAGGTGAAGTTATTGCAGTAGGAGAAGATGTTACAAATTTCAAAGTTGGCGACAGAGTTGTTTCACATTCAAACATGTCATGCAGAGTATGTGAAGCATGTACCGACGGACGTGAATATGATTGCACAAAAAGAACCATCTGGGGATTCCAAACAGGACCTACATGGGGTGCATTCTCTGAAATCACACACTTGCCTGAAGTTAATGTTGCAAAAATTCCAGAAGGGGTAAGCTTTGATGAGGCTGCAGCAGCTTCTATGACACTACTTACATCATGGCACATGCTTGTAGGAAGAGCAAGAATTCGTCCTGGACAAACAGTCCTTATCATGGGTGGAGGTTCTGGTGTGGGAAGCTTTGGAATTCAGATTGCAAAATTATACAACTGTAATGTTATTGCTACAGGAAGTCCAGATAAACTAGACAAACTAAAAGAACTTGGAGCAGATCACGCAGTTGATCACAGAAAACCAGATTGGGCTAAAGAAGTAAGACAGCTTGCAAAACCACTAGGTGGAATTGATATATCATTTGATCACATAGGTCAGACACACTGGAATGATCAACTTACCTTGCTAAAATACGGAGGAACACTGGTAACATGTGGTGCAACAACAGGATACGATGCAAAGACCGACCTCAGACATATCTTCTTCAAAGGAACTAACATCTTGGGTTCCACACAAGGAACAAAAGCAGAACTAGAACAAGGATTGTACTGGATGGGTAAAAAGAAAATTAAAGCTATCATAGATTCCGTGTATAGTTTTGAAAATGCTGCTGAGGCACATACTAAGATGCTCACTGGTAAAGGACTAGTCGGCAAAATCTTACTCAAACCATAAACTCTTTCTATTTATGGCAAGACTCTTACGTAGTCTTTTGTTTGTTCCCGGAAATAATAGTCGTTTTCTAGAAAAAGCAAAATCTCTTCAGGCAGACATTGTATGTTTTGATCTGGAAGACTCTGTTCCGTTAGTAGAAAAAAAATCTGCACGAAATCTAATAAAAAATGCATTAAAAAGCAGATCAGAATATCATTCCGAAATTTATGTCAGAACCAATTCTCCAGTATCTGGACTGATACCTGATGATCTACTAGACATTATTCAGAAAGGTGTTGATGGCATAGTGATTCCCAAAGTAAATACCGTCAATGAAATAAAAAAAATTGAAAAAATCATGTTAGGATTAGAAAAAAAGCGCAAGCTAAAACCTATCGAAATCATAGCATCAATAGAATCTACAGAAGGTGTTGTGAATGCATATTTGATTGCATCATGTAGTAAAAGAATCTCTGCTTTGGTTTTCGGTGTATTTGATCTACTAAATGACTTGGGTGTAGAATATACAAAAAAACCAGAAGGAGCTGCATATTCACGAGCTAAAATTCCAGTAGATGCAAGAGCCGCAGGAAAGTATGCAATTGATGCAATATGGCAAGACCTTGATGATGTAGCAGGATTAGAACAAGACTCGCTTGTTGCCAAAAATCTTGGATATGTTGGCAAAAGCATCATTCACCCAAATCAAGTTGATATTGTTCACAAAGTGTTCTATCCTACTAGTGCCGAGATAGAATGGGCAAAAAAAGTTGTGAGTGCATATGATATGGCCAAGAAGAGCAAGAAAGGGGCTACCACGGTTGATGGAAAAATGATTGATGAGGTGCATTACAAGAGAGCCATATCTCTATTGAATTCTGCCAAATAATGATGCTTGACTAGATTCTACTTTTATCTGATAAACATAAATCATCTTGATGTAAATAGTAACTCATCATGTTTACTGGAATAATTGAAGGCCTGGGCAGTATTGTAATGTTTGATAAAAAAACTAGTAACCGTAGTGCAGCAAAAATGAAAATCAAACTTGATAAAATTGCAAAAGGCCTCAAAGTAGGGGACAGTGTTGCAATAAATGGAGTATGTCTTACTGCAGTAAATATTTCAAAAGGAATTACAGAGTTTGAAATGATTGGTGAAACAATCAAGAAAACTAATCTTGGATCCTTGGAACGTGGAGATCAAGTAAACATTGAAAGAAGTCTCAAAGTTGGTGAACGACTTGAAGGACACTTTGTATTAGGACATGTTGATGGTGTTGGCATCATTTCTAAGATTGAAAAACAGACCAATCAAGTGCAAATCTGGATAAAAATTCCAAAAGAATTATCAAAACATGTTATCAAAAAAGGTTCGATAACAGTTGATGGCATAAGTTTAACAATTGTTGATAAATTAAAAGATCAATTCTCTGTTTCAATAATACCACATACAATGCAAGTAACTAATCTTGGTTACAAAAAAATTGGCGATAAAGTTAATATTGAAACCGACATACTCGGAAAATATATTTTATCTGAAGATTAATCCATTACCACTATTTTGGTAGTTACCAATTTTCTAGTAAGATTTATAACAATAATGAAAAGCTGATCATGTATATGTCCTTAGACGAAGCAATCTCATCACTTAGGAAAGGTGATTTCATTTTGCTTCATGATGGAAACAAGCGTGAGAACGAGGTAGACATGGTAGTTGCAGCAGAATTTGTGACTCCTGAACATATCGCCCGTATGCGCATGGATGCAGGAGGGTTGATCTGCATGTCAATTAACCACGAACTTGCATCAAATTTGGGACTAAACTTTATGCATGAAATTCTTTTCAATTCTCAAAACTTTGATGCAGGCTTGAAGAAGATGGTAATTGGTACTGCTCCTTATGGAGATCGACCGTCATTTTCAATTTCAATTAACCACAAAAACACATTCACTGGAATAACAGACAAAGAAAGAGCATTTACAATTTCTCAGATGGCAGAATTGTACAAAAATAAAAGTATTGATAAAAAAGAAATATTCAATTCTAATTTTAAGACACCTGGACACATTCCATTGCTTATTGCTTCAGAAGGATTATTATCAAAGAGATTAGGACATACTGAAATGTCTATTTATCTAATGAAACTTGCAGGACTTTCACCAGTTACCGCTATCTGTGAAATGTTAGACTCTCAAACGTATACCGCATTGTCTACGGAAAAGGCAAAAAAATATGCAAAAGATAATGCCATACCATATTTTGATGGTACTGAGCTTGTCAAATTTGCCAAGGAGCATTGATCTTGAATATAGCAATTGTTGTTGCAGAATTTAATAGTGAAATTACTTTTAAAATGCTAGATCTTGCTATAGAACGAGCAAAAGCTCTAAAAATGAATGTAAAATACACAAGTAAAGTTCCAGGCGTATTTGATATGCCTCTATTGATTGATACCTTGTTGCAAAAAAAAGATGTTGATGCTGTAGTGACTCTTGGAGCAGTAATCAAAGGTCAGACAAAACATGACGAACTCATTTCTCATGTAACTGCAAAAGCATTAGTAGATCTCTCAATAAAGTACCAAAAACCAGTGACACTGGGAATAACAGGACCTGGAATGAGTGATAGGCAGGCACATCAACGAATACGACCAGTAGCTGAGAGAGCCATTGAGGCTGCAAAGAGACTGTCTGAAGAACTGGAAAAAATTAGAAAATGATTCAACTGACCATAATCAAGATAACCGGATATGGTCCATGGACTCTGACCCTGGGCAGCGATAGGGAACACAGGCTTCAGATGCTTCAAGCATCATTGTACAAAGAAATACAAAACTTGTTTTCACAAAAAAATTGCCTTGCATTTCCTAATAGATTTGATGAAATCTTTGTAATAACTAACGGTCTCTCTGTTGATGATCATGTTGAAATCCAAAAACATCTAGTGAAATCCTTTGAATTGGGTTTATCCATGTCTATTGGACAAGGAAAAACCCCGTTTGAGGCAAGCTCAAATGCTGACAAGGCAAG
This sequence comes from uncultured Nitrosotalea sp., assembly GCA_946478655.1. The sequence continues at coordinate 6,147 of CAMLDG010000004.1, read as the reverse complement.
AAGATCTAACGCAACCCTAAGCAAAGATCATGACATCTTTGGATTACCATTAGGCAAAGATGCAGATCTAGTTCAGATTATACACATGGATGTAGATGGTTCCACATCAGTTTCTGCAAAAAAATCGCCTTACGAAGTATCTTCACTTATTATCAAATTATATTCTGAAATGTCAGAGTTTTTCCTCAAAAGAAATTCGCTTGCATTTTTCATGGGCGGAGACAACTTTATGATATTAAGTTCCGATGCCAACAAAGATGAAATAACAAAGTTTCTTGAAATTGTAAAACAAAAATATGATATTTCATTTAACTGCGGAATTGGAACCGCAAAAACAGGAAGAGATGCAGCAAAATTGGCTACTCAATCATTAGATAAGATCCGTGAGCTTAGAGACTCTGGAAAAAAAGATACCAGAATTCTTGAGATGACATGCTGATAAGAAATATCAGTTTGCTCTATGGTAAAGAACTAGATTATATCCCAAGCACTAGTGTGAGAATTTCTGGAAAGCACATAGGGCAAATAGGGACAAAACTCTCTCCCCAAAAAAATGAGGTTACACTTGACGGTGAGGGCCTCTTAATGATGCCTGGACTAGTCAATTCTCATACGCACATTGGGGATTCTATAGCCAAGGACATAGGAATAGACTCAGGCGTTGAGGAAAAGATACACCCAGTTAGTGGGTTTAAGCAAAAAATTCTCAAAAATTCTGATAAATATCACTTGACAAGTTTTGTGAAAAATTCTTGCATCTCAATGATTAGAAAAGGAATAACATCATTCATAGATTTTCGAGAAGGAGGCAGTGAAGGAATTGATCTATTAAAAAATGCCACACTGGGTATTCCAATAAGGCCTATCATTCTGGGAAGAATTGAATATTATCAAGATTCAAAAGCTATCAAAAATAACACTCCTATTCCACAAATTCACAAATCATCACTTCAAAACTTTCTACCAAACTGTGATGGGATTGGCATTAGTGGTCCAAATGAGTTTAGCGATTCTGCATTACAATACTTTGCAAAGACTAGGAAAATTCGTGCCATTCACTCTGCAGAGACTGAAGAAAGCAACAAGATATCAAAAAAGATCTCTGGAAAAACTGAGACTCAGCGAGCTCTGCTTGCAAAACCAAATTTTTTGGTTCATATGACTTATGCCTCAAAAAAAGATCTTGCGCTTGCAATAAAAAATAGAGCAAGTATAGTTGTATGTCCACGGGCAAATGCATCTCTTGCAGAAGGTATTCCTGATGTAGATGTCATGCTTGATGCTGGATGTAACATTGCTATTGGAACTGACAATGTGATGATAAATTCCCCTGACATGTTCAGGGAGATGGATTATCTTTGGAAAGTTTCAATGGCCATGAAAAAGAAAAGACTAGTGCCAAAAGATATACTCAAGATGGCTACAACAAACGCTTCAAAACTTTTGGGTGGTAAAATTGGAATTATTCAAACTGGCAACATGGCAGATTGTATATTCATTGAAAAACATGCAATTGATCTAGAGCCAATGCACAATCCTCATGCATCAATAGTGCATAGGGCTTCAGAAAATACCATAAAAGCAGTGATGTATGAAGGAAAACTAGTGCATGGAAAAATCTAGGCCCTATGTAATACTCAGTGCTGCCATCAGCATTGATGGAAAGATAGCCACACGTACTGGAAGGTCCAACCTCTCATCAAAAAAAGACTTGGTACGGGTCCATAATCTTCGGAAAAGTGTTGATGCCATATTGATAGGAAAAAACACTGTAAATGTAGACAATCCGTCACTTACTGTCAGGCACGTAAAAGGAAAAAACCCAATTCGTATAATTCTTGATCCAAACGGCAGTTTATCTCTAAAATCAAAAGTGATTAGAACTGCAAAAAAAACGCCTACCATACTTGTTGTATCAGAAAATGCTTCTAAAAATGTGGAAAAGTTTGTTGCAAAAGGAGCTCAAGTAATTAGATGTGGAAAGAAAACAATCAACATAAAGAAACTATTGCAAATACTAGGCAAAAGGGGCATCAAAAGAATTGTTGTTGAAGGTGGAGGTACAACCAACTGGTATTTCTTCAAAGAAAAACTAGTGGATGAAATCATAATTACTGTTACACCGTATGTTCTAGGAGGAAGTACTGCAATTTCTCTAGTTGAAGGTGTTGGATTTGAAAATATATCAAACTCTTTTAAATTAAAAAAGATCAAGAAAATACAAAATGAACTAGTTTTACACTATGTATCCTAGTGTTTTAGATCATCACGTAATTGATCTATTTTTCCCTGCAAAGCCTTTTTGAGTTTCTCATTTTTTGAAAGATTAACCAATTTTCCGCAAGTAGGACATTTGAAGGATAAATCCAGGGCCTTTTCAAAGGTCAATTTCTGACAGTCTTCATTTCCGCAATGGTAAAAATCAGCCGAGTTTTCATAGTCTACTCTTTGTTGTAGCCTTTCCACGATCTTCTTTTTTTGATTCTCAATAAAATTATCGACTTCATCCTTTCTTGCTCTCCATCTGTAAACGAACCATCCCTTCTTTTCGTCCTTTACTCTAATGCCTGTTATGAGAGCCTTACCAAAAAGATCATACAGCACCTTTCTAACTATGTTGATTCTAAGTCCAGTCGAACTTGCTATTTCCTCATCTGTAGCATCTTCCGTATTGAGAAGTGAACGAGCAACCTTAAGGTACTCATCTCCGCCAATCAAGGCAGCAATTTTTACAAAAGGATCTTCGTGCTCAACTGACATACTCTTCTTTCCTAATCTCTATATTTAATCAAATGGTTTTAACCTGTTTTTATATAATTAGTTCAATTGGCAGTTTTATCTATTACATTTTTTCCCTTTTTTGTTGGGATTATTTCACGTTCTCCGTCTGGATATTTTTTCTGAAGGTACTGTCCTTGTAAAATTCTGTCAAGCAATATCGCAAGTGCTGATATCTCTGAATGCGGTTGGTTTCCAATTGCAATGTTATAGTCTGCCATGTCGTATACTTCCCTTGGAACCTTTTCTGCACCAACCACAATCAAAATTTTTTCTTCTTCTTTTACCTGATCCTGTACGTCATTAATATTTTCACCATACATTGTTAAATGGACTATCTTGAACAGATCCTTCTTTTTTGATTTTATAACATCCTTCCAATTTTCAATGATCTCTACTTTGAAATCACTACCCCACATTTTGTTTACCTTGGATACCGTCTCTTTTATCTCTGGATTTGCATCATACATGTATATTTTTGATGCCCCAAATGCCCTTGATACCAGAGTTACGTGAGTTGTTACTCTGTCATCTCGAACAAGTCTTGTACCTATGCGTAAAACTTCAATCTTCATAATTTATTTTAATTTCTGGTCTTTGTATTTCCTTTTTTTCCTCTGTTACTGGCGAATTGTCTAATGCTTGGTATATCAGAGTCTTTAATTGTGTAATGTTAAATCCCGTTGAAGATGATACTGCTAACCATTTTTTATTATTTGTCAGGTCTAGTTGATTTGCTCTCTCAATAACCTCTTCTTTTGAAACCAAATCTGATTTATTTAGAACAAAGATCATCTTGTCTTTGCTTACTCCAATCTCATCTAAGGTAGAAATACAACTCTTGAATTTCTTTCTTAGTTCCAACATAGTATCACTTACATCAATGACTACTATTACAACGTCTGTATAGACAAGCTCCTCAAGAGTTGACTTGAACGCTTGGACCATGTATGCAGGTAGTCTGCTTATGAAACCTACCGTATCTGAAATTAAAACCTCGGAATTTCTTAGAGTGATCTTTCGTGTGGTTGTAGAAAGTGTAGTGAAAAGTTTTGGACTTTCTTCTTTTTCTTCACCAGTTAGTACATTGAAAAGTGTAGTCTTTCCTGCTGATGTATATCCAGCAAGAGAGATTGTCTTAAACCCAAATCTTTTTCTTGCTTGTCTGTGAAGCGCACGTTGCGTTGATGATTTTGCTAACTTTGATTTTACACCATTCATTCTATTTTTAATATCGTTAAAGTAAACATCAACTTCGAATTTTCCTATCCCCATAAATCCTGGTTGCTCTCCCATCTTTGCAAGTCTGACTTTTTCTTTGGCCCTTGACATCTCATATCGCAGCTGAGCCATCTTGACTTGTAGTGTGGATTCTGAACTCTTTGCCCTTCGCTCAAAGATCTGAAGAATTAGAGCCTCTCTGTCAAGTATGTTCATTTTGAGAGTAGAGGCCAAATTGTAATTCTGACTTGGCTTGAGTATCTCATCAAAGATTATGACATCAGGTTTGATGGAAGACAACATTTCCTTTAATTCGTCTACCTTGCCTTCCCCTAGTCCATATTTTGATTTGTTTAGAATTCTATGTTGTATTATCTTGCGAACCTCATATCCTGCAGCATCGCATAGCCCTAATGCCTCTTTTAGCGAGTCTTCCTTATCGTATGTAATCAGAATTGCAGAATCTTTCAACATCTTACTGCCATCCTTCGATATCTTATTGCTTTCGCAGAGTTTTTTCTATTGTCACATCTAGGACTATCTCTGCAATATCACTTGCATATTCTGATATCCTTCGTATGTTTTCGCTCATTCTTCTAACTCTGTAGACTTCTTCAGTATCCCTCAATGTTTTCAGACCATCCTGAACCTTTTTTTCATATTTTGAAATTTCAGCAGTTTTTTGTACTGTTCGTTCTGCCTCGTTAGAATCCTTCTTGAATAGAGATAAACAGGCCTCATCCAATACCGACAAGGTAAATGTATTCATGTCATGTATTGGGTCCAGTATGTTTTTCTTGATGGGTTTTTTGTATTCAAGCAAGTCTCTTGCAATGTCTGTTGCATGATCTCCTACACGTTCAATGTTTTTTACTATTAATCTATAGCCTAAACAATGGTATGGGCTTTCTATTCCCATTTCATTTAACATGTGCTCATTTTGGATTGCTATCTTGAGTTGTCTCATTATGTAAAAACTGAATCTGTCAACTTCGTCGTCACTGTTTATGACCTCTTTTGCAAGTTCAATATTTCCTTCTTCTTGAGCAAGTAATGCATCATTTTGCATTGATTTTGCTATTATCAGCATTCTTTTTAGAGCACCATCAACTGAAAGCTCAAACAGATTGATGAGTACCTGAATAGTGATACCTTCAGTAGAATCTGCAGTAATCTCGGTTCCCATCAAGATACCTTTTACTGCATCTTTGATAGAATTTCTCTGAGATGGCTTTAGTCTTCCAACCTTTGATCTTACGTTTATGATGGTAAATCCAAGAAGATAAAGTGAAATCAGTTTTCTAACAATTGTCGAGTCTTCCTCTTCTGGTTTGATCTCAATCGTTGCCTCTTCTGTACCAACAGATTTGTTATGATGCTTTAATGGAACGATTTGTAAATTGGAAATTCCTTGTCTTACTACTGCTACTTGGTCTCCTTGTTTGAGACCCATGTCAATAATCCATTGTTTTGGAAGTGAAACGATATATGACGACTTGCCTGTAAACTGTATCTTTCGCATTTCTTCATTTGTTCCCATGTTACACGGGTTGTGAATTATTCTATATAGTTGTTAGGACTTACTATATAGGTCACCTTCATTGCAAAAATAATTAACATGGATAAATCGCCATAATTCTATGGATTCGATTCTTAAAATCAAGTATACGTTGGATGCACTTTTTGGCCAGGGAGTGTCAAGATATCTCCCAAAGGATGTAGCTATCACATATTCAAAAAATACGGGCAGAATAAAACACGTACATCAAAATGATAACTTGCTTTGTACTCTACGAACTGATGGTGGTCTTGCAATAACCCCATATTTTGCCCAAATCCTTTTGAAAAGTAAAAAATTCAGAGAAAATTGCCTTGAAATTGATGATGAATCAAAGGCGTTTGTTCAAGAAGGCAGCTCGGTCTTTTGTAAGCATGTAACCTGGTGTGGAAAAAACATACTGATAGGCTCAGATGTAACGGTATTACATGGTGGCAAAGTAATTGCTGTCGGTAAAGCAGTTTTGTCTACAAGAATGATAAACTCGTTTAAAAAAGGAGTAGCAATAAAGATCAGAGATAGTTTAAAAAGTACAAACAGCGGAGTATGAATATAACATGATGCGTGGCGGAAACCGCGAAATGCGAAGA
>CAMLDG010000003.1 GCA_946478655.1 uncultured Nitrosotalea sp. | reverse complement strand
AAGAAGTATCATACATTGAAGCAATGGAGATGGCACTATTTGGTGCAAAGTACATTCATCCAAGAGCATTAGAGCCACTTGTTGCAAAAAAAATTCCTTTGCGAATAAGAAATACGTTTAATCTTGATAATCCAGGTACGCTGGTCACTGCTACTCCACAAGCTGATACGCAAAAGACAGTAAAATGTGTCAGCACCATACGACATACTGGATTGATTGATGTAAGGGGTGGAAGCATGGTTGGTGCCCCTGGTACTGCAGCTACAATATTTTCAATTCTTGCAAAAGAAGGAATTAACATAATGATGATATCTCAAAGCCCATCAGAGTCATCCATTTCTATTATCGTAAAGAAAAATGACTTGGACAAGGCAGTAAATTCACTTGAGATGAATCTGCTTGGCAAAGTCATCAAAAAAGTAGATGTCACAGTAGATGTCTCCATACTTGCTCTCATTGGTTCTGGCATGAGAGGAATCACAGGAGTTGCCTCCAAAGTATTTACTGCTGTTGCAAAAAAAGGCGTCAACGTAATAATGATAGCTCAAGGTTCGTCTGAGCTTAATCTTGCATTTGTAGTCAAAGACTCTGATTGTAATGCAGCAGTACAGGCACTGCATGATGAGTTTAAACTAGACAAATAGCAGAAACTCTCGCTAAAAGCATATTTATGCAAATTAAATATTCATAGCGTATGAACAGACTTCTGCTTTTAGTAATTCTTGTAATAGTTGGAGGTCTTGTGGCTTCACTATCATTGTTTAATGATCAACTTGCTAACGCTGGATCAACAAAAAAGATCCAGTTCACTCAGACTGTAACATCTACACAAGATCCTGGAATTGGTCACAACAATGAACAGATGGCAATCGTATTACCTCCAAACAGTGGTTCAATTTATCATGGTTCCATTACATACAGCTCAAGTCAACCTGTACAGGTTGTTGTTTTGCATCAAATTGACAAAGGTGACTCTAAGGGCCAACCAACTTGGACAGTGGATGGCAATACACTTTATGCAATAACCACAATTGATTCAAATTCTAGTGGAGGTAGTTTGGATTTTACAGGATCTGCCATTGGTCTGCACTCTACAAACTCTAGTCAGTTTGCTGCTACCGTAAGTGTCGACGGATGGATTAGAGTTACAACTCCAACAATTGCTCAACCTACAACTGTCATACCAACAACTGAAAATTCTACTATCAAGATACCAAAAAGCACAATCCCAGTACAGATACCAATGCATCAGGGAGTGGTAAATGGAAAAACTGTTTACTATATCATAACAGATTCTAGCAACAATCTTGTAGCAAATACCATATCTGTCAAACAAGACTGGACTGTTCAGGTATCACCTGTATTGGCTCATGTACCTGTGGCATCATACGGCAACATCTTCATCTTTACAAATGGAATTGATGGAAATGGAACACGTGCATATCAAGATGATGTGTTATCATTTACACCAACTGACAAGCAGTACAGTCCATTAAACAAAGTAATTGAAGTATCCTGGAATGTAGGACGGGGACCATTTATCCTCAATTCTACAAAAGCAATTCTTGATGCAAACATGACAGGAAAGGTAAAACTGACTGTCACTGATACAATTCTGAATACTCCTGAGGTAATATGGGATGGAGGCGCACTAGATGTGCGAACAAGCAAGGTATTGTCTGACAAGACATCATATCTTGATGGACAAGTTCTTGATGTTAGCGTAGACAACATGACTGCCACCTTTGTAGGACACAGGGGATGGGGGCCTGATGGAAAAACCATTTACTATATCATAACTGCAGGCACTCCTCAAGGACCTGCACAGACAATGAAGATTCTAGATGTTCCTTCACTTTCACTTCTTGGCTTGTCAGCAAGAGATGTCTATCACTTTACTAATGGATTGCAAGGTGCAGGACCATTTGGATATCAAGAAGGAATTTCTAGTGCACAACCAGGAGATTCTGCTTACAGTCCGATCTGCAAAATTTCAATAATTAATTGGAATGATCCAAAGAATGCCAAAGTTTTAGAAAATAAAAACGACATTGATTATGAAAAATTAGCAGGTGAAATCACAATACAAGATGCAATGGTACTTGACAAGAACTACATTCTTGATTGTCCCATTGTAACTCCGTAAAATCATCAAAACGGATAAATTTACTTTGGAAACCTCCTAGTGTGAATGACCGGTAAATTGTTTATTGTAGGTGTAGGGCCTGGTCATCATGACCACATGACTTTTCGTGCAAAACAAGCAATTGAGGAAAGCAACACAATTGTTGGTTATGAGACATATGTCAATCTGGTCGAGGATCTAATCGAAGGAAAAGAGGTCCACAGATATGCAATGACACAAGAAGTAGAAAGAGCACACCAGTGCATTGATCTTGCAAAATCTGGAAAAATCGTCTCACTTGTATCAAGTGGAGATCCGGGAATCTACGGAATGGCAGGTTTGATTTATGAAATTTTGGCAGAAGAGGGATGGGACAGAAAAGCTGGTCTACATGTTGAGATAGTTCCTGGTGTATCATCGCTTAATTCTTGTGCGGCACTAGTTGGCTCGCCGCTTATGACAGATTTTGCTGTAGTAAGCATGAGTGATCTACTTGTTCCTTGGGAAATAATAACAAAAAGAGTAGAGGCAGCGGCTCAAGGTGATTTTGTTATTGTGATATACAATCCTGCAAGCAAGAAAAGAATTCATCAATTACAAGATACAAGAAAACTTCTTTTAAAATACAGAAAACCTAACACACCAGTAGCAATTGTCAAGGGGGCATATCGAGAATCCCAAGAAGTTGTTCTAACAGACTTGGAAAACATGGAACAGCACAACGACAAGCTTGGCATGATAACTACGGTAATAATTGGCAACTCTTCGACTTACCTGTACAAAGATTTGATGATAAACCCACGTGGTTATACATCAAAATACAATATTGTAGAGCCGCAGCAGACAAGAAAGTAACATGAAAGTCCAGATAGGACTAACTTTACCGCAAGGGTGGCTAGATGAATTTCCTACGGAACATCCTTACGAGCAATTTTTGTTTTCAAAAAAAGTTGCATTGACTGCAGAAAAACTTGGGTTTGTTGCAGGATATGTTTATGATCACTTTGTTTCCCATCCGTCAAATGACCGCAGCGATACTTTGTTTGAGGCATACATGCTTCTTTCTGCAATTTCATCAGTAACATCAAAGCTCAGAATAGGACAGATAGTTACCTCAAATTCTTTTAGACACCCATCACTTTTGGCAAAAATGACATCTACACTTGATGCAATGAGCAATGGAAGACTAGAGTTTGGCATAGGTGCAGGCTGGTTTGAGTCTGAATACGATTCCTATGGATACAAGTTTGATGATCTAAAAACACGAGTAGAACAACTTGACGAATCCATTACTATAATCAAAAAAATGTGGCAGAATCAAAAATCAAGCTTCAAGGGAAAACACTATTCCATCAAAAATGCCATATGCAATCCCAAGCCTGTGCAAAAACCACATCCGCCAATTATAGTGGGCGGAGGAGGAAAAATGCTCATGAAGGTTGCTGCAAAACATGCTACAAGGTATAATCATCCATTTGGAACTGCAGAAATTCTGGAAGAGAAAATAAAATTGTTACATGAGAATTGCAAACTCATCAAAAGAGATCATAACGAAATAGAAAACTCTGTACTGTTGCGGGTACTTGTTGGAAAAGACAAGGATGATGTAAAAGATATCGTATCAAAACTAAAAAAGAAAAATGAATCTATTGCAGATTTTATCATACGATCAAAGGACAGCATTGCATTGGGTACACCTGATGAGGTGATACGTTATCTAGAACAGTATACAAAAATTGGGATTGGCTACTTTATTGTAAATTTCATAGGACTGTCAAATTCACTTGAGATGATATCATTATTCTCAAGAAAAGTAAAACCTGCTCTCAAGTAGTTTTCTTAATCGCTTCTGCAAGTTCTGGTGTTAGAGTTATTTTTTCTCTTATTGGCCTGATGATTTCAGTGACATATTTTGAGACTGTGGCCTTGAGATCTGATGGGTGAAGCTTTTTCTGTGCAAAATCTCCTTCCAGGTCTTGGTAACTTGTATAGGTTACATTGCCGCCAAATTTCTCTGGACGCTCTACTGTAACTTCGTTGAACTTGTGGAAAATGATATACTTTGAGATCTCAAGCACTGGATTTTTTTCTACCATTCCTTCTGGACACCATGCTTTCTTGAATTTTGAATTAATTTCCTCGTCTGTATCATGAACAAATATTCCTGATGCGGATTTTGACTTGCTCATCTTGCTTGATACAAAGTCTGAATCAGAATCTGAGGCAGGCTCTGGTTCTCCAAGTCCTGCAAGTATATGATGATGGACTGCAACTGGCACCTTCCATTTCATTTTTGGGAAGATCTCTCGTACAAGCATGTGGATCTTTCTCTGGTCCATTCCAGCATGCACTATATCCAAATCCATTGTGTGAATGTCTACTGCTTGCATTGGAGGATATAAAAGTTGGCCAAGATCAATCTTGTCTTTTTCTGTACTTCGCCCCATTATTGTAAGAGAACGCATTGTGCGCTCAAGTGACATGTTCTTTGAAAACTTGACAAGATTCAACCAATAATCTCTTTTTGATTCATAAAGTTGTGAGCCTTCTACAATTTCAACTCCAGGACAGAACATCTTGAATGCATCAGCATAGTATTTTGAAACCATTCGAATCTTGTCCCAGTCTCCGCCAAGCTTGTTGTTTAGGTAAGTGTGCCAGTCTGCCAAAAATACTGTGCACTTGACTCCAGCTTTGATAAAGTCATTTATCTTAAATCCGGTAAGTATCAGACTGCCCAAGTGCATAAAACCAGATATCTCAAGACCGATGTAGTGTTTGGGCTGTGAATTTGTGTTAAACAGATTCAGCAACTCTTCTTGAGTTACTACCTCCTCTGTAGGTTCTCTAGTTACAAGTCTGATTTTTTCTGTAACATCCATTCCAGTCAGATTCCACTGAGTATTCCTATAAATTTAAGCATCTAGTTCTTGGATTGACTTTCTGGGGCGTGTACTAAGATAGAATGCATGTGAGCTTATCAGAAATGCTGCAAGAAACATCTTTGTTGCAAAGATGAGATTCCATGGCCTGTTTGGATCTGGATATGCTACAGTGAGAGAATCAATGTCTGGTGTTACACCCTGGACCAATGCCGCAGTTATTTGAGAACTCAGTAAGACAAAGTTGTAAATTGTTTCATAGAGTGTTACTATTGCAAGACCCAGGAGCATCAACTGTACTGTTGTCAGCTTCCATTTTGATACGGTGACTGTCTTTTTCCAGCCTAATCGTGAGACGCAGTACCAGCTGATAATTGCTGTGAAAAATAACCATGTCAATAATTTTGCAAAGTGAGGTGTTGGAAATTCTGTCTTGACAAGTACCTCGCCCATCACATATGTGCCCTTGGTTAACCATTCCTGTATCATTGCATAGAATCCAAATATTGTAATGGAGCACATTATGAATGCGCTAACGTAGAAAACATACAAGAAAATCCTGTAACTGGTATCATTTTCTTGCAGGTGCACTTTCATCTGATCTCGATCTATAGCTCTGAAATATAAGAATTGGTTTTAATTTAGGAAGTTTAATTATGGTGAAAATTTCTTATTGTATTATTGAAAATTCCGATAAATGTACCAATTATCGAAAAAGACGAAATAAATGAAGTACGTTCTGTATTAACTGAGAAATCTCTTACAACTGCAGCAAACACTGGTGGAAAGAGAGTGCAAGATTTTGAGCAACTCTTGGCCTCGTATACAAAATCAAAATATGCTGTAGCGGTAAATTCTGGAACCGCTGCTCTGCAAGCTGCACTATATGCTCTTGATATCAAACAAGGTGATGAAGTCTTGATACCATCTTTTACATTTGTAGCAACTGCAAATTCCATCGTATCAGTTGGTGCAAAACCGGTATTTGTTGACATACGCCCGGAAAATTATACAATGGATCCAGATGATCTAAAAAAGAAGATAACAAAAAAATCTAAAGCTATCATGCCAGTTCACCTGTATGGCAACTTTTCATACATGGATGAAATCTCTGAGATTGCACGCAAGAATCATCTTGAGGTAATTGAAGATGCATGCCAATCGCTAGGCACTACATACAAGAAAAAACAATCTGGAACATTCTCAAAACTTGGCTGCTTTAGCATGTATGCTGCAAAGGTTGTGACTGCTGGAGAGGGTGGGGCTTTGGTTACAAATGACAAAGGTCTCTATGAAAAACTACGCAAGATTCGAAACCATGGAATGCTTCATGGATATGATACCAGGATACTTGGACTAAACCTACGATTACCTGAAATCTGTGCTGCATTGGCCAAGGTCCAGATGAAAAAACTGCCAAAATTCTTGGAAAAGCGAAAAAAGAATGCAACAATTCTCAATGAACTCTTGTCTGATCTTAATGTCATATTGCCTGGAGAAAGAGATGGTGTCAATGTAAACTGGTATCTTTATACGATTGCAACCAAGAACCGCAACAAACTGATCAAGCAGCTAAATGCTCAGGGTATCGGTGCAACTGCATACTATGCAATTCCAGTACACAAGACTCCGTTTTACAAAAAGAATCTCAAGCTTCCTCTTACTGAATGGGCTGCTGACTCGGTTCTCAGTATTCCGGTAAACCCGCTTGTTACAGAAAATAATCTGCATTACATTTCAGAAGCATTGCACAAATTGATTGCATGAATATAATTGAAGAACTTGCAGGAGAACTGTGCAGGATCATTCTTCAAATAGAAGATGAGGTATTCTTTGGAGATCCCAAATCAAACATTGCTATATGTACACTATCAAGCATGAATTTACTAAAAGAGATATCAAAATCATCTATTATCAAAGAGGTTGCAATAGCTGGAAGGCTATTGTCTGAAAACAAGGGAATTGATTCTCTTGTACGATCGGTTCTATCAAATGAAAACATCAACACGATAATACTTTGCGGAAAAGATGTGCTTGGACACAACTCTGGTGACTCGCTACTATGTTTGTACAAAAATGGAATGGATGCAAACAACAAAATCATTGGTTCGATAAGCCCGCATCCTGTACTGACTGTATCCAAAAAAGAAGTATCAAAATTTCAAGGCCAAGTAAAAATCATAAACAAAATTGGCAAAACTAGTATCTCTGAACTAAAGGGCATCATTGAGACGCTGAGACAAACTCAGTAGCCGTCTAGCTGTCTCTGTCTGTTTATCTGGTTCTTTTTTTGATATTCTTTCAAGATATCATCTGGAGTCATGTTGAGCTCAAGCGATGCTTGTACCACAAAATGCCAGATGTCTATTAGCTCCTCACGTGCTGCAGCTTCGTCAAATGGCGTGGGTTTTTTCCACCACTTCCAGTTTGTGTTCATCTGGAGCTCTACTGCTTCATGAATTATTGCTGTACAAAGTGCAGAAACCTTTCCTTGCGTATCTTTTGGATAGCGTTCAAGGTTCATCATCTTTTCAAGATTTTTTTGCATGCTGAAAATTGTATCTAGCTTGTCTTCCATTGTTTTATTTTTTAATTTGATGTCTATAACCTTTGTTAGAAGTGGACCATCTTTTTGTATCTGTCAAACCTTTTGTTGATGTCTGGTCTTTTGAGTCCAGTTATTCCGTACACGCCGTATTTTTCTACTGCAAATGAACCCATGATGTTTCCGTATACTGCAGCTTCTCTGATATCTGACATCTTTGTACTGTTTTTGCTTGAAAGATGTCCTATCATTCCTCCTGCAAAACAGTCTCCTGCACCGGTTGGGTCTACAATATCTTCCATTGAAAAAGCAGGTGACGGAAATATGACATCATCATAAAACAACAAGGAACCATGTTCGCCTTTTTTTATGATAACATACTTTGTTCCCCATTCCATTATTTTTTTTGCAGCTTTTATCAAGTTGTGAGTCTTTGTAAGCAACTTTGCCTCCTCGTCGTTTATCACAACTGAATCAACAGAACCCATCATCTTGATTACATCGTTTCTCTTGCTTGATATCCAAAATTCTATGGTATCACACATGGAAAACTTGACCTTGTCAAACTCCTTGAGGATCTTGGTATTCTGGACGGGATCGTTGTTTGCAAGATATACAAATTCTGATTTTCTATATTCTTCTGGCACAACAGGCTTGAAATCGCCAAGTACGTTTAGCTCTGTCTTGTTAGTTGTTCGCATGCTGAGTGTTGCATCATAGCTGCCATCATACCTGAAGGTCTTGCCTTTTGCGTGAACTACTCCGCGTGTATCTACAAATCTATCAAGTATGTTTTGGTAACTTTTTGGAAAGTCACTACCTACAACTCCAATCAAGCCAGGCTTGGTAAAGAAACTTGCAGAGATTGCAGAATATGTTGCTGCTCCTCCCAATGCGTCTTTGACAATTTTTTTAGGTGTTCGTATGGTATCGTAAGCTATTGATCCAAATACCGTAAGCATATTTTTTTGGTTTTAGGAACCGTGTATAAATTCTCTGGCTTCTTGCTCTGTTGGATAATATGTGAATGGAACATTTACTGATATTACTGAAATTCCATACTTGCTAGTTCCAGTCAACTTGACATTTGGAACACTGTCACTCTTGTTATACTTGTCAAGAATTTTGTTATCAGCAGTAAATGGAGCTGGTGAGGCAATCTTTCCCATCGGTGGTATCAGAAGCGGCTGTAGTGTACCTGTACCGAGATTCTCGTTATTGATCGATATGATAAAGTCTGTCTCTCCTACGTTAATTGGAAGCAGTGAGGGATTCTGGAATTGAAGTGTCATGTTGTATAGTGAATTATCGGCATTTCTCTGTATCACCTTGCTCTCAAGTATAGAGATGCTCAGATGAGTGGCAGACAGATATTGAGAATAGGCAAATATTCCTAGTGCAGCGACAACGCACACTGCTATGATTACTGCTTTTGAACGTCTTTGCACAATGACAAATCGGAATATTCCCTTTTAGTACTATACAGAAAAAAAATCACGATAATTTGTGTAAATATTTTGATCAGTTTTCTAAGCTACTTAGAGCTAACAAAATAAATCAAGTCAAACGCGATTGAATGTTACAAATGGCAAGAATCAAGATAAAATACGGTCAAAATGAAATTGAGATAGAATCAAAGGACTTCTATATAGACAATGAAAGCGTAGAGCAAGTAATCTGTAATCTAGCATCATTTGTAAAAGACTCTAGCAATAACAGCATCCAGTACGAATATTCCTATGATAAATCAAGTCCACAGACAACTGGACTGTTGCACTCACTTGAAGACGCTGAGGTGCATGAGCCTGAATTTGTAAAACCTACCTATATCGGAAAGGATCAGATCAGAAGTAAAATGCAGACACTAATTGAGGATGCTTTCTTTGATCAAGCAAGAACAGTCTCTGAGGTGGTAGAACAATTACGAGAATATGGCTGGTCTGCAGTTCCACTAGATGTATCCAAAGTACTTGCAACCATGGCATTTACTCACGAACTCCAAAAGGATCTCAAAGACAAGCGCAGTTATTATTCTAGAGTAAGACTGCTCCAAGTCAATTAGAGATTAAATCCACACTTTTCACACGAGTCAAAGACATCGCCCTCTAGGTGATCAAAGTGTGTTTTGCATTTCAGACAAGTGTGATGCATGTCAAAGTAACCATCTTTTTCAGTCTCTCCGACTTGTTTTGACGACAATTCCATGCTGCCGCATTTTATACAATGACAACCACATTGCATGAAATTTCCTTTTCTTTTGCTATTAATAATCTAAAGGTGAAAACTTTGGTTTTTCCTTAAACGATTTAGGGTTTCTTGACTTCGGGCTTTCTTGTTTTCTTGACTATGATGATTCCAGCTATGCCTGCTGCAATGATTCCGCCAATCAAAATGTAGATTGATGTATTGTCAGATGAAATATTCAGTCCACTTCCGTTTACACCTGAACTACCTGAGCCAGATGTTCCTGAACTACCTGAGCCTATTCCTGCATTATCTGAACCTCCTTGGGCTGCCTGTCCTCCTGTTATCAGTACAGTTCCGTTTTTGGCGGGTTCAATTCCAATCCATACATGAGTTGCATTCTCATTGAATTCTGTATGCAAAGTTGCATTGCCATTAATTGTCACAGCATATTTGCCTGTTACAAGATCCTTTGGCATTATTACGGTAACTGGCACATTAGCCCTGTCTATATCAAACGAGTATGAGTTTGCTGATGGATTGAAAACATAATTTCCAAGTCCTGATATCGTTCTTACCCCCACTGCCACATCCTTGCCTCCCACTTGAACAGTTTGGATGTTAACAGGTTCGTTTATGACATATTCTAATCTAAATCCATTTCCGTGTTGGCCAAGACCCATGTTTCCAAGATATACTGGTCTGCCAGTTGCCCAGATCATGTCAACTCCTTTTGGAAAATGAAATGCAGTAAAGCCAGTATCTGTTGGTTCATAGTAATTCCATTTCCACAAGCCATCAGTATTTGTTACAGCATTTATCAGATCATACCTGATCACAGTCATATTTCGTTGTGAAGCGCTAATGATTACAGACACCGGTGTCTTTTCTAGCGTACCATATTCAACAGAGTTGCCCTTGCTGTCTGTAACAGTAAGATTCTGCATCTTGCCATCTACAGTATTTACTTGAATTGGTTTGAAAGTGGAAGCAGTAGAGTTGATTACATGTGTAACATGTGCAGTACCATTTCCATCGATTGTAATCTTGATTACTTCATTGGGAATATCCCCAAGCTGTTGACCAAATGCTTGTGAACTTGCAAGTATCAGTATTGGTATAACAAGAAGACTAAGGAGAATTTTCAAATCTTTTCCTACTCTGACACACTTATTCGTATTATCTTTGCTTCCTGTTGTGGACAGTCATTTTTGTCCCTTGGAAGCTTGACAATCTTGTCTGCTACATCCATTCCCTGCAAGACCTGTCCGAAGACAGTGTACTGTTTGTCTAGGAATGTGCTATCTGTGGTTACTATGAAGAATTGAGAACCTGCACTGTTTGGGTCCATGGCTCTTGCCATTGATACTATGCCTCTGAGATGGGACCTTGAGCTAAATTCTGCCTTTATTGTATACCCAGGTCCGCCCATTCCCCACTGGCTCTTGTCTGATTTCTTTGTATTTGGGTCTCCTCCCTGAATCATAAAGCCTGGAATCACCCTGTGAAACAGAGTTCCATCATAAAAGTTACTTTTTGCTAATTTGGTAAAATTTCTCACAGTTTCTGGAGCAATATTTGGAAATAATTCAAAGACTATGTTGCCAAAATTTGTTTCAACGGTTGCTTTTGACACGCCTTGACAACTGGTTTTTAATCATAAGAACTTTTCTCCATACTTGTCCAGTGGGGCAGATGAAGTTACTGATTCCGCATGGTCATAACAAATTAGTAAAATAAAAACATTTTAGATAACAAATTTTTATTTGTAAAATTTCTTCAAAGATTATGATTCTGTGATACAATCATGTAACGTTGCGTTTATGTCAAAGTCAAACTTTCATGTATCAAAAATTATTACTAAAATTATAGTAACAGTCTTATATAGAACATCTTGAAATTAAAATTCGTGAATCGTACTACTCAAAGCACAAGCATCAAACAAGCAATCAATGAACTGCTTGACAAAGGCTTTACAGATAAACAAGATATCTACTCCAAAGTAGTAGAAGAATTGGGGGTTCCAAGACCAACAGTAAGACGAGTAGCTAGAGATCTTAGAAACGAACTTTTGCAAAAAATAAAGATCTTGCAATCTGAAGTTCCAGAAATGGAGATTGCAGCAGGCAAAGCTACTACAAGCGCTCAATAGCATTTACCCCTTTTTCATTTTTACACAATTCATTTTTTCGTGCTGGAAATCTGCATTACTATTTATATTCAGGCATCTGAGAGGTAAATTCATGGGACGTCAATACGACATACCTACCATTGTGACATCTTGCCTTGCAGTATCAATGACTATACTGTATTTCATAATGCCAGAGGCTACAAAGCAGATATTCTTAGTTTTCTTGGCAATCTCATGGTTCTTGGTAGCTATATGCTGGCTGGCCCTGAAAAGTACCCAGTACATGCATGCACTTGGAGGCCATGATGACCACGGACACGAAGAAAAAAAAAAGCTAGCTAGTCACAGCGGCGGTCAGACCTTGCAGATGACATCAAACCAGATTAGTCAGGCAAAATCTGAATTAAATGCTGAACTTGACTCACTTCGAAGTTCACTTAAGAACAAAGACGATGAGATTGAGGGATTAAAATCTGAGATATCAAGTCTTCACACACTTGTAGAGATTGAAAAACTCAAAGTAGATCTTGCTAATCTGAAGACTTTGGCAGCAAAAGAGAGCGCAAAAAAGAAAAAGTAACTACTTGCAGTGCGCGCAAAAATGTTTTCCATGATTTTCTTTACATGAAGGGCAGCTTATTGCTCCGCCGTAATGGCAATTGCATTTGCATCCATCGTTTAGTTTCTCTTC
>CAMLDG010000002.1 GCA_946478655.1 uncultured Nitrosotalea sp. | reverse complement strand
GGACCAGGAGCTCGGGCGCCTTCAGCAGCGCCGCCGCTACCCCGAGGCGCTGCCCCACGAGGACGAGTGTTAGTGATCGGAGGACTGATGGTACCACCAATAGAGATGTTCCAGATTGCATTCATTGGATTGTATACAGTACTTGCCAAGATGATTTCTAAAAGACAAAACATCTGACAATTCTAATCTTTCAATATCTTTAACATGATCTGGGCAATGATTATATTCTGTCACTGATGGCTTTCCTTTATGTCGATGAATCAATCTGTATTGATCTGTGATCAGGTGGCACCAATTCTGAACGAAATATTGCAAAAAAATGGATTAAAGATAACATATGAACCAGAGATTACACCAGATCAGATAAAAGAAAAAATTTCTAATTTTGATATAGTCGTAGTAAGAAGCAGAACTAAAATTACAAAAGAGATGATCGACAGAGCTACACAATGCAAGATAATTGCACGTGTGGGAGTAGGTCTTGATAACATTGACGTCGATGCAGCAAAGGCAAAAGGCATACGAGTAATCAATGCAGTAGAGGGTGCAATGAACGCAGTTGCAGAACTTGTTTTGGGATTGATGCTTTCGCTGGCAAGAGAAATCCCACGAGCTGACCGAGAGATACGAAACGGTAATTGGCTCAAAAAAGAACTAATGGGAAGCGAGCTTTCCGGGAAATATCTTGGTATAGTTGGATTGGGGAATATAGGAAAAAGACTTGCAAAGCTTGCAAGAGGACTAAATATGAATATTATTGGTTTTGATGTTATGCCGATTGCAGATGACTTTGCACGTGATGTGGGGCTCATCAAGGCAGACATTGATACTTTACTCTCAAGTGCTGATTACATCTCATTTCATGTTCCATTGACTGAGACTACACACCACTTGGTAAACTCTAAAAGAATCTCTACAATGAAAAAAACAGCATACATCATAAACACATCAAGAGGAGAGATAATTGATGAAGATGCATTGTATAATGCACTCAAAGAAGGAAAGATTGCAGGTGCTGCATTAGATGTCTTTGAAAAAGAGCCTGCCGTCGGGAACAAACTTACAACACTTCCAAATGTTGTGTGCACTCCACATATAGGCGCTCAGACAAAAGAGGCACAGACACTTGCAGCAAATGTAATAGGTGAAAAAATAATAATGATTCTACGCGGCGTTATCTAGTTTGAATATATCAAAAATTCTACCAGCATTTCTAATCCTTACAACTCCTTTTGCTCTTGTATCTGCTGAAATGCCAGGATCCTCCATCATGTCTTTTCAAGATCAAATCGTAAATCAAATCAACTCATTATTTCATATCAAATCTGGATTGTCTCTTGAATTGAGTAAAACGCACATTGTAGAGTATTCATTGATTGGATCAATAGCACTGGTGATAATTGTTGTGATTGCATCATCTGCCAGATCAAAAAATAAAAAACAAATTAAAAAGTAATCTAGACTTGCATGATTCCTTTTTGAATCAGATATTCTATTGACATACCAAAATCATTATCCGAGATTAAATCCTCAGACCACCATCGTAAATTATTTTTGAACCAATGTGGAATGTGTACTTGACTTGTCTGATTGTTATGATTTGGGATGCTGAGTATGTTGTTATTTATCAATTCGCGAATTATTCCCGCATAGGCATTGTCTGTGGGGGTACCTTGTTGCAATGTGCTTACTAGGGACTTGAATTCTACTGGTATTGCAATTTTACCAGAATCTATCAGATAAAATGAAGTGCTGGCCTTGGTACCTGCGTATTCTGCATTAATGTGATAAGTTCCAGGGTCAAACGTTGTTTTGTAAAAGGGAAACGGCGAGGTAATTGTACTGTTTGGTTTGTTTATTGGTAGGTTGATTGGGGCACTTGTCTTGTTTGAACTATCAATAATGTGTATGGTTATGGTATTGTTGGTAACTTCTGAGATCTGAAAATTAATTGAAAGAAAATCGCCATATTCGTAAACCTGCTTGCTTGTAGATATCTTAAGAGATGGTGTTGCAGAACCATATTGTGTACCTAATACAAGTACAACTGCCATGGTAATCATCAAAATTTGTATTGACCATCTCATAAAAATTAAGGAAAATTAATTTCATAAATAGCCTTCTTTGATATTGTTTTCATATTCGTAAATTATACTACAAAATTATGCCTAAAATACACAGAAGGTTGGGATTTTTTCTAACAGAATATAAAGGGTAAATTTGTAGTGCCGAGTATGCCTAGTCAACAGGACCAAATCTGGATAAAGATGTGGAAAGAAAATTCCCCAGAGCTTAGGGCAAAGGCCGTAGAATGGAGAAAACAAAATGCTCTACTACGTGTAGATAGACCAAGCAGAATCCAGAGGGCAAGAAGATTAGGATACAAGGCAAAACAAGGCATTGTTGTAGTAAGAATGCGTGTAGGTAAGGGTAACATGCGCAAGAAAAGACCAGTTGCAGGAAGAAGACCAAAGCATCTCGGTGTTCTCAGAATCAAACCTGCACTTAGCATGCAGAGAGTTGCAGAGCGTAGAGTGTTGGAACGATTCCCAAACATGGATCTTCTTGGCTCATACTATGTTCATCAAGACGGTTTGTATCTCTGGTATGAAGTAATACTTGCAGATGTATCACATCCACGAATCATAAAAGACAAAGAGATACGCGGCAAACTATCTACTTTGAAAAATTGAGATCTCAGATTTTCTTATCTTCTATTGTATTGTCATCTGTTATCTTGTTGGGATTTTTGTTATCACAGGCATTTGCACAAGAACCTACTGTTTCTTCAGGTGCACATATGGGAATAAAATGGGATTGGAAGATAAATGCAGAAAATTACACATTTCATGTAATTACAGTATCAAACTATGACATGAACAATGTTACATTTAACAAGATAAACAAAGAACTTGTATTTACAAGCAACAGTACGCATGACGGAAACATTGCTGAAATTGAGATACCAACTAATCTGATTGGAGGAAATCTAACTGTCTCTCAGAATGGAACCCCTATTTCCGCTATTGTGATTCCAGGAACTGACAGTTCTACCATAATGCTGAAATTCAATCAAACCGGCACTGTGAATACAAGTGTTTTTGGAACGACATATCTTCCAGAATTTTCAACTGTTGCTTCGCTTGTAATGATATTGTCTATTACGATGGTTCTGTTTGTGTCAAAGATTAGAAGATTCTAAAACCCGTTGTTGTAATCTTCCCACATGTTTGCTCTTGTGGTAAGCTTGTTCATCTGATAAAATATTCCACCTACAATTCCTGCCTGATAAAATGCATAGAGGTAAACTTGAGAATGTGTTGGATCTGAATGAGTAAAAGTGAGTGCAAGCATGGAAAAGAAGATGTATGTTCCAACAAATGTGAATATCTTGCTAAATATTCCTTCCATTCCAACTATTCTCTTTGTTGCTGCAGCCATTATCGTTATGCTTGATATTATTAAAAATGTCAGTCCTCCATTTACTTGAATGAATTCTGTTGCCCATGGAATCAACCCATCTGTAAAAATTGATTTGTGTGATGGTTGTGCGCCGCCGTGTAATGCAAAAGAGACAGAGGTAAAGATTG
Organism: uncultured Nitrosotalea sp.; assembly: GCA_946478655.1. Next base: position 9,521 of record CAMLDG010000002.1, on the reverse strand, counting down.
CACCCATCATAAACAAAAATAAAAATCCCTTGAAGAAGGCACGTTTTAGTGGACTGCGGGATTCTGAAGGTTGCATTACCCTATCAGTCATCTTCAAACCGTATAGGAAACCAATACCAAAAGATGGTGCAAACATCAGGTCTATGATCAAAGGACTCTGTTTTATCATCTTGTCAATGTCTGGCCCAAATACGAGGTATACTACAAGTGCAAGTATTGCAGCTCCTACAAATATTGCGATATCTATTGAACTTCTATTCTTTCTCATCTCCAATAGGTCTGTTCCCCACTCGTCCAATCTGTGCTATGATGTAGAATTTTGAATTAAAGCGGGAAATCAAAAGGATTTTGCCTTTCTTATCAACTCATTTTGCCTTTTATTTGGGGGACAAGTATGTGTACTGTATCATGAGAGTAGGTATTGCAGTCATGTTTCTTGGGATTGTAGTCTTTGTATTTGGAATTGTATTCTATCTTCAAGGAAATTCCTTAGTTGGCCCTACTTCCTCGTTCATGTATTCAAATCCGAAATGGATTGTAAACGGTCAATGGATTGCCGTTGTTGGTGTGTTGATCTTGTCTGCAGGCCTTGGAATCAGCTTACGACGCCCAAGGTCATAGTGGACCTGACCTTGGATAGTTGGCGAATCTTTTTTGTAATCAGACTGTCCATCTGAGATTCGGTATCGGTTTCAGCTTCTACTACGATGTCATAGTCTCCATATACTACTCTTGCATCCTTTACCTTGTCTATTTTTTTCAGTTTTCCAACAATTTCGTTTTCGGCACCAAGCTCACAACCGATCAAAACGTATGCCTTTTCCATGATATATCAAATTGTAACACAAGCTTAAATCCTTATTCCATAACCTTGAATCATTCCTGATTACAAACAAGAGTTTTTCTTGAAATTTTTCATGATGGCAATTGAGCCATGGGATTAAATGGCGGGCTAGCAAAATGCCAACTTATGGGATTGTTTGGAAGGTCAAAGCCAAAAGATGACACCATTGAACAAATGAGGGTCTTGCTTGATAACTTTCAATTTGCTGACCTGCAGACTTTTTGTGTAGAAACACTTGGAGTAACACCAGCAATGGACCAAGAACATCTATCAAGTATTGAAGTTCTTGATTTTGTCTGGGATCAATATCACAAGGGAAAAATACAATTTTCTCAGCTAAAGGAATTTGCACTAAAGCATCATGTTGTATCTGAGAACTTTTTTGAATAAATCCCTAAATTCGTATATCTAGAGTCTTTAGGATATTTGTACTAAGATCATAGACTCGTATGAGGTGATTATTGGTATCTGAAATATACAATTTGTCTTGATAAAATTCTACATCGCTTGGCTCGTACAGTCCTAGTGTATCACAGCTAGGGTCGTCTAGTCTACACATTATACTAGTACCTTGTTTTCCAATTATTGTCGCAACTGAATCATTATCCAGATCAATCACTCGAATTGCAGAATTGTATGTGTCTGCAACAAATATTTTGTTTCCAGATACACATACTCCAAGTGGATGTTGAAACAATGATTCATTTGACTTGCCGTCCTTGTATCCAAATGCAAACAGCCCATGGCCTACGATGGTTCTAACATAATCTGTCTTGAGATCTATCTCTCGAACCGATGATGTTTCACTGTCTACAAAATATGCCACATCATCGTAAACAAAAATCCCACTTGGTTGTGCAAGTTGTGCTTGTATTCTGGTACCGTCTACGATATCTTCTTGACCATTTCCGGCAAAGGGTTTTGCCAAATCTGTATTGGCATCATATGTCCATATTTGGTGATTGCCTGCCATTGCGATGAACACTAGATTATCTTTTACTGCTACATCCCACGGTGACGAAATTGCAGTTTCTTTTCCTTTACCACCCAGTGATCTCCATGGGCCTTGTTTGCCTGTGCCAACGATTGTAGTAACTTGTTTGCTTTGCAGATCTATCTTTCGTAGTGCATGATTTTCTGTATCTGCAACAAAGATTAGATCACCTTTCCACGAAACTCCCTGCGGTCTAAAAAATGTCGCCTCTGAAAATTTACCGTCTTGTAGACCTGTCTTACCGCTGCCAATTACATGTAATATTTTGCCTGAAAGATCAGTAACAATGATTCTGTTATGATTAGAGTCAGATATTGCAATCTTGTCGTTGAGTATCGATATCTTGCCTGGAAAAGACAAAGTTGTGTTATTTTTCTGGATGGTTTTTACAATCTTGATTGGCTCTCTTGCTAGTGTATGTGATTTTTCATGCTTTTCCAAAAGGACATCGATTGTGTCTTCTACCATCTCTTTTTGACCTTCTCCTGATTGTCTGTATACTAGAGTCCCATTTGGATCAATTATTGCAATAGTAGGCCAGCCAGTTACTCCAAACCTATTCCAGACAGTCATTTTCTTGTCTACGAGCACTGGATGTGATATCTCGTATCTTGCTACTGCCTGTTCGATGTTTTTCCTATCTTGTTCGTTGAAGAACTTTGCAGAATGTACTCCTATGAATACAACTGGCACGTCTTTGTATTTTTCTTCAAGCTCTGCAAGCACTGGTAATGTATGCATGCAATTGATGCAACAATACGTCCAAAAATCTAGAACTATGACATGGCCTTTGAGCTTTTCAAGTGAAAGTGGTTCCTTTGTATTTATCCAGTCAAAATCTGACGGAAACTCTGATGCCTTGATAACCTTGGAAAATATATTGTCAAACATAATATTGATTTGAGGTCTTGATTATTTAATAGCTCTTCAATTGTATTTGTTGTAGCATGAAATAAGATGTGTGCATTGGATTTGTAATAAAATATGATGAAAAATAAAAATAAATGGTTTTATGCGACAGTTTTAATACACTGTGACCATTTTCTGTTGTCATTGGATCTTTTTAAAAAGAAATTCAAATGTGATCAATGTAGTGTCAAATTTACAGTCTATGATGATTTGATAAAACATGCACGTCATGATCATCATCATGATATTGTCAAGTGTGATAATTGTGGAAAAGAGTTTATCCATGAAACCGATAGACTCCACCACTCTCGAAAAGAACATGAGAAAAAGATGGAGGGACGTATTCACAAAAGCGAACACAAACATGAAGACAAATCTACATCTCCACAAGATGAAGTTGATACACACACAAGAAATTTTGGGGATAACCTATAATTTCAAAAGATATTCAAACTCAAAAAGTATAATATTTTCTGAATCCTGAACATGCAGACCACTTGATGAGATCCTACGATGTTTTGCATAACTTATCGGGCATTTCCTTTACTCCTGTACGTTTTTACAAATATGATTACACCTGCCATTATTGCAGCAGCTAAGATTGATAATCCAATTATGATGTTATTCCAAATGGAATCACTTTGAGTAGGCACGGGTATGGAGTTGTACTGTGTGGATTTAGTTGTAGAGTTTTGTTGAACTGGAGATGAAGTATTATTTTCTTCTTTGATATTTGTGACATTGATATTTTGCTTGATCTCTGGTTGTGGAATCACTGAGACTGTGACATTTTTTTGTATGGTATTTGTATTGTTTGTAGAGTTTGTCTGGTATATTGATAACTTGGAGTCTGGTCCTACTATGCCCATCTGGTGTGGCAGTTTTCCTATTACTGCAAGAGCCTGTCTTATCTGCTCATCATTCCAGCCTCTAGACTTGAGTTCAGTATAAAATTGAGATTGACTAATTGTTCCATTTTGATATTCCTTTATGATGGTATTACCATTATCAGCAATAGGACTTTGAGAGGGGGATATTCCAGATGTTACTACAAAAGGAATTATCTTTGTAGTATAGGTCTGTTCAGAATCACTTTCAAGTATCCATGCAAGCTTGATTTGATAAATGCCCTGTGGTTCATCTTTTGTGTTACATAAAGTAGAAAATCTTTCCATTACCTTGCCATTTACTGTTACATCACACACCGAATTCTCAAAACCGTTCAGAAAGACAGGTTTTGGATTGTTTGTGCTGGGCAATGTAAATGTGATGACCCTGTCTGCAAAATCCTGACTTAATGCATCATTATGTGTATAGATTGGAAAACAATCCTGTCCTCCGCATTGACTTTTAAGGGTAGTACCAAAGGGTTCTGAAAATGGTAGATAGATATCAAGATCAGGATATGGGTAATTTGTTTTTGAAATGTCTGGAATGTGTGATACTGTAATTGTTATCTTGGTTCCGGGGGGTCCAGAGTCTGGAGATATTGTGACATATGGACTTCCGAGTGTACTCAGATCTGTAGTTGCCCATGCTAGATTGCACAATGGGATGGCCCCAAGTCCTATCAATAGAATCAGTGTGTTTTTCAATTATGAAACTGCTCGAACTAAACTAATAAGACTTAGGTGTAATTTGTTAGTAAGAATGTTAGTTCTAAATTAGAATCTACCATATGTTTGATTTTACATGTTCTCTGACGTACATTAAAATCCTGCAGCAACTGGGTCTGCTGGCTTGATTATCTCTCGTAATAATATGGTAGCATATGACCCTCTTGAGAGTGTAAATTCTACATACGGTTCCTTGATTGCAAAGTCACTGCATGATATTGTAGCCTGTCTGAACCCGCCCTCTTCACTTGCTTCCTGCATCTCTTTTACAAAAAATTCCTTTGGTGTTATCTGCTGTTCTACAAGTATTTGAGAAATGAAACTGTCAAATCGATTCTTTTTTGAATACGAATATCCTACAAGTGGAATTGCTAGTCTTTGCATGGGGTCATTCTGATATCTACCTAATATGTCATCTTTATCAAAACAGACATCTCCTTGTTGTGGTTGTATAAGGTCTTCTCCAAACTCAAATGCTCTAGATATTGTTTGATTGTATACAAACGACTGGAAAGCTTCGACGAAAAATCTTCGTAATTGTATTGGTATGGCTCGCAATGCTCTTAGTGCGTCTCCATGGTCTATCATTTCATTTAATACTATTTTTTCAATGTCCATCTGAGGAGGAACCTGGTCAAAGATCTTGGCATAATTTGACTTGTCCTTGAGCATTTCTCGTATCTTGTTGTTATGTGGCAAGTCATGTTCTGAAGTAAAAGAAAGTAGGGTCTCTACTGCATGATCAAAATTTTTCTGTAAAATGGCCTTTCCTATCAAGTGCGACACTGGACGTCTGCTTCCAAATCTCTGGTATCCAAAAAAATTCAGAATCTTATCATGATCTGTAAACTGGGAGACTTTGGAAAAATCTGCATCTTCCACTTTGATCTTGAAATGGTTTCCAACCATGTCTTTTTTTGTCAGGGGTTTTTGAACAAGACCAATCTTTTCAAGCGTATACCTGTTTGTAACTAGGGTATCAGTAGACCTGCCTGTTGTCATATCACATACGTATTGTTCTGTAGTGGCATTTGCATCCTTGAGACCTAATGCCTTGAGTCTTAGACCATATTTTGTGAAAATGTCTGATAATGCATGATTTGTATCAATGCCGTGTTTTTTTAATTTGTATACTGTATAACTTCCAGAAGATGAGATCTTGTCAAGTGACTTGCCTCGCAATATCTCTGAGACAAAAAACTGTTCTGGTGATGACTTGATCTTGCCTCCCGTACCTTCTGTCTTGGTACAATAGATGAAAATTCCAATCAGTTTGTCTAGGCTAGGGACCACTTCTTACTCTAGTGTGATATTGACATATTTTGATACTGTAATATCGTGGTATCTTGCACTAAGCAAGATCTGATAAGTTCCTGGCATGGCAAAGTTATCTGCGGATATTGTTAACTTGACAGTCTGCGGCTTGTCAACTGTAACAGTGGTCTGTTGTGGTGTAATTGAAACTGTTTGTGGTCCTGCGGTATTTGATGTGATTATTGATACCGGTGAGTCTAGACTCTCTTGTGGAATAATGTTTAGTGAAACTGTCGCATTTTGTCCATGGTGTATGACAATTGAAGGATCTGTTGTTACATTGATTGGTAGCGGAACGCTAGAATCTAAAACGCCTATGTTGTTTTCAACCCATTCTGTAAACCAGACCTTGTTGTGGTCAACGGTAAAGTCCAACACTTGAGCTACTCCACAGTCTGATAATGTTCCACAGTCCGACCAGTTGGGATTTTTGGATGGCACAAGATATTCTACAAGTGATTGTGTAGATGGATCATATGCACCTAGACTGTTTGCAACTTGTTCATTAAACCACAGTCTTCCATTATCATCAAAGTGAGCCCAATATGGTCTTGATATTGGTGTCTTGATAAGCCCTGATGCATTGCCATATGAGGACAAAGGCGGTGGGGATGTGATGTGTTTTGTGAATTTATTACTTGCAGGATCAAAATCGAAAAAGTAACTACTTGCAGTATCCATTATCCATAATTTTCCTGAGGAATCAATTGTTATTCCATTTGGTGCCTGAATGTCTTGAGGTAGGATGTACTGTGTGTAGTTGCCTGTCTTTTTGTCATAACTTACAAGATCTCCTCCCTGTTGATACTTCCAAACTGTATACCACAATTTTCCTGAAGTATCTTTGACCATGGCGCTTGTAAAGTTGTGATCTCCAGGAGATGGAATACTTGACACACCAAGGTCTTGACCTGTGTGGTCTGTGCTAAACACTCCAATTTTTCTTCCAGTAAAGTCATTGATGTATGCACTCTTACCATCTATTAGGAGCATCTGAGGGAAAGACCCATCTTGTGTATTACTCTTGGGAAAAACAAATCTTTGATAGCTCTTGTCTGATGGATTGAATTTCCAAATTAAATTATGTTGCGAGTCTGTTATCCAAATATTTCCGTCTTGAGAATTGGCAAGACCCCACATCATGGATTTTTCTCCCTTTTGCCATTGTTGATTAGTAAATTCCTGGAATGATTTTGAAGACAAGTCAAACTTACCTAGATTTCCTGTGTTTGATTCTGTAAACCAAACACTACCTGACTGGTCTACCATGATTGCAAGTGGTTGGGTACAGATTGTAGGTATTTTGAATTCTGTTATGTACTTGGTTGACTCGGTCTGATTTGTTCCACAAAATGTTGGCCTATCTTTGTCCTTGTAATTGTCTGCAGGTGTTCCAGTGATTGTTGTATCTGAAGTTTTATCAGCAGGAGGTGTAACTCGTCCGCCTCCTAGAAATGCTACACTGACGGTAGAAACGATGAAAATTGCCATAAATGATAATGCAAGAAGTTTTTTAGTGTTCTTGTTCACAAAATCTTGGCTGTTTTTACCTTGTTATATCTTATACGTAAACCCGCAAGAATGCAGGAATCTTGGGGGGCTATTTCCTTTTAATTGATAGTGTCTTTTGGACTTCGCTTATGCTGCTTAGGAATTTTTGTTTGGCTTCATATTCGTCTGCCACTTTGATTGTTATCTCTGATGCTGAAAACATTACATCCTTGACAAGTATTGGTGGGGAGAGTCCTAAAAGTTCGCTTAGTATTGCAAGTATGTTGTTAAATGTGGTGTTATTTTTATAGTGAAATACTGTGTTTCCATCTGCAATCTTTGGGTTTGGCTCTAGCGGTATGACAAGTTCGGGGGAAGTAAATTCTGTTATAAATGATGCAATGTCTTCTCTTACCTTTGTACTAAGATCCTCTTTTTGTGCGATGAGCTTCTCTCTTGCCTTTTCCAAATCTGTTGAAGCATCATAGTAGTCCTGTCCTATCATTTTTGCAAACGTGGACTCGGTTGGACTCTTGAGTGGAATTTCATGGATTCTAAAATTTACTGTTGCAAGCTCATCTTCAGTATCCTTTAGCTGGGTTCTATTTTCTCTAATGCGACTTGCAACCTGCTCTAGAAAGGCAAAGTCAGACATTTCTAGCTAAACTCATGGACTACGTCCATAAGGCTTGCCTTGAATTCTTCAGTGGACAATCCCCACTTGCCATATTCGTCTTTGAATGCATCCCATGAAGCTTCTGCTTCGCTTGCAATCTCTAATATTTTTGGTCCGATTGCCTTTGTATTGACAAGTATTGTGACATTAGCTTGCTCTGTCTCTAATATTGGAATCTTGATGAATATCATTCTTGATTCTTCAATGTGGAATCTGTCCTTTATCATGTTCTTTAGAATGTCTCTTTCCTTTGCTTCAAAGTCTCCTTTCACTTTGACAAGTGCACAACAGGAATCTTTTGGACCTCCCTTATCCCTGATATCAGCTTCGTCAATATCAAACAATACTCCATCTTCTTTCTTGTTGATGTGTTCTACGATTCCCTCCATGGTATTGTGTTTAGTACTTGTCATCAAGTCTGAGCTCCATTGTCTCTCTTCTGGAACAATCGGAATTACCCACGGAATTGCAAATCTTGGTCTCTTTGTTGCAAGCCATGTTCTATAGTTTGACATATCCCATTCTGTCTCTCTTGCAAAAGATGCAGTAAACATAGACATTGCATTTGCTGCAATCAGATTCATTCCACGGTAATCCTTCCAGCCTACTTCGTGTTCTTTTGGAAGGTCATCTATGATTGAAGACATTTTGTCTAGTTTCTTTTCATGTCTTTGTGCAAGTTCTCTTAATCGCTTGTTAGAAAATAGAATTGAACAGTCACTGTATTTTATCTGGTGTTCTAGGTTCATCACTATGTTGATGGCTGATGCCTCTAGAATTACTGGATCCCATCCAAATTCTGGTAATAATCCAAATGATGCAATTGTTGCATGCTCTTTTGTGTCCTTTTTGATATATTGCATAAAGGCACTTGCAAATGAAGCACCTGTACCTCCTCCCATTGCAAATGGAACTGTAAACCCTCTTACTGGTTCCGGAGATAAACTTGCAAGTTGTTTTTGCATGTCATACTTTGTACTGACTTCTTTGATGAATCTTGTACGGCCTTCTGCCCAGTTTCTTGCAGCACCTCCTGCACCTGAAATTACATGCTTGTCTCTTAATGCAAACAAGTCTGGGTATGATTGTAATATTAAATTGGCAGCTCTTGGATCAAGATCAATTAAGAGGGCTCTTGGAATGAGCGGAATTTCACTGCCTCCATAAGCATTTGGAAATCGTAAGATGGTACTTCCATATCTTTTGAGTATACGAGATTCATCTTTTTCTCCCTTCAATGTTGGCTTTAGAGGGTCTGCCCCGACATCAATCAATAGTCTTCTGTATGTTTCAGCGCCAAGACCAATGCCACAATGGCCAAAACATGTCATGATAACTGGCGCTGGTGGTAATGGGGCAAACTTTGACAATTCTAATCACTATCTGAAACCTTAACTTGTCTCTTTAAGGGTATAGTGCAAGTTTGTACAGTCTGTACTTGATACTTGTAGACATGTTGTTGAAGTTTCAATCCTGTTACTGTGCATGTCTTTTTGAATTTAAGATTTAAGAATGATTTATTCTTCCTCTGTTAGGGCTTTTTTGAGCACTCGAAACTCCTCTATTGATATCTGTCCTTCTGCAAGTCTGACTCTGAGAAGCTCAAGTGATGCATCTTTCTTGGGTTGGGGAGTGGCTTGGGTCTGTTCTATGTCTGTACCATTGGGAGCCTCTAAC
>CAMLDG010000001.1 GCA_946478655.1 uncultured Nitrosotalea sp. | reverse complement strand
GAATCAATAGAACTTCTAGCATTAACGCATATGGTAGAAAATGATAGTTTGCAATAACATTTTGATATTGTAATGAATCAGAAAATTTTTGCGACATTCTCATCAGTATGTGCACAGCTACAAGTGCCACAGCTCCCAATGCTGTTCCATAATGTATTTTCATGATAATGCTTTCTCTCATCTTAATCACCAAACAGTACTGATGCACCATACATCATGGCTAATGCTGCAAGTGCAATTGAAACCCAGATGCAAAGTCTTTGTTTATAGTTAAGCGATGCTGCCTTGTATGGGTATTCAGGTTGTCCTGGTTTTCCAACTCCTATGCCTCCATGACCTAGCATGACTCGAATTCCGTTTGCAGTATGAAATACACACATTCCAATTACTAGAGTAAGAAGGATGTGACCTTGCGGAGTTTGTGTTAATTCAAGCATCTGATTCCATGCTATTTTTCCATTGACGATTGTGCTTGTTTCATAAATATGACCTATCAAATATGCAAGTAATCCAAGTCCAGTTAATCGCTGTACCCAGTATGCAAATCGTTCTATTCCATATCGTGTGGGATTTGCCATTCCTTTGATGCCTTCACGGTTTGACAATCTTTCTGCCACTAGTATTTCCTCTCCACTGGCTTGTATTTAGTAATAGTTACTGGATGTGTCTTCAGAACAGGTTCTTTGGTATCATAGTAAACAAGAGTATGGTGTAAAAAGTTCTTATCATCTCTATCAGGGTAGTCAACTCTTGCATGTGCACCACGAGATTCTTTTCGTGCAATTGCACCCATCAGAATAACTTCAGCAACACGGAACATGGAATCAAGTTCCATAACATTTGTAAAGTTGGTATTGTACTCTTTTGCCTTGTCATCAACATGTTTCCAAGTTTTGCGTTGTAGTTGTCTTATTTGCTTTAATCCTTCAACTAGATCGTTTTCAGTCCTAAAGACATAGGCTTTTGAATTCATTATATCGGTTAACTCTTGACGTACTTCATACGGATTTACACTTCCACTGCCTCTAAAAATTCCGTCATAGATTCTTTTTTCCTCAGTAGCAATCAAATGCATTGGGAATGGAGGCTGAGATTTACCTTCAAGAATATATTTTGCTGCCAATTCTCCAGTTATTTTTCCCCATACAAGACATTCAGCTGTTGAGTTTGCACCCAACCTATTTGCTCCATGGACACTATTACATGCAACTTCTCCCGCTGCCCATATTCCTTGTATTTCGGTTGCACCATCTATGTTTGTGTGAATTCCTCCCATCATGTAATGACATACCGGTCTAACATCAATTGGTTCATTGATGGGATCTACTCCAGAGAATTTTAGTGAGATTTCTCGAATTGCAGGTAATTTTCCAATAAGTACCTCCTTGCCAAGATGTGTAAGATCTAATTTTAGACACTCTACTCCAGTTTCATTTTTGAAACCTCTGCCCTCGTTAATTTCCGTCATCATTGCACGCGAAACAACATCTCTTGAAGCAAGTTCAAGTTTGGTTGGTGCATATTTTTTCATAAATCGTTCTCCATCTTTATTTAATAGATATCCGCCTTCGCCTCTTGCACCCTCGGTAATCAAAATTCCAGATGGTAATATTCCAGTTGGATGGAATTGAACAAATTCCATGTCTTTTAGTGCCATTCCAGCACGATATGCCATGTCTAATCCATCAGGAGTTGATGCCAATGCATAAGTTGAGAAACTGTAAACTCGTCCAGCTCCACCTGTTGCAATGATTAGCGCTTTTGCTTTGAATGTGTAAAAGTTACCACTTGCAAGTTCGATTGCAGTAATGCCGCAGAAGCGTTGACCGTCATGTATTACAGATGTAACAAACCATTCGTTGTAAAATTCTATATTATCAAATTTCTGGCAAGTGTCATACAGAGTTTGCATCTCGTAGAATCCAACTTTATCTTGAGCATATGTTGCACGATTAAAGCTGTAACCTCCAAAGGCTCGTTGACCAATTCTTCCATCTTCTCTTCTAGACCACGGCATTCCCCAATGTTCTAGCTGATATACTTCAGATGGCATTTCTTGGACGAGTCTTTCAATTACGTCTTGATCGCCAAGAAAGTCACTTCCTTTTACAGTATCATATACATGAGATTCAAGGGAATCTCCGTCTTCAGGATATAAAACAGCGGCTGTTCCTCCTTCGGCAGAAACAGAATGTGAACGCATGACTTGAAGTTTTGAAACAACTCCAATCTTGATCGTTGAACTTACTTTTGCTGCTTGAATTGCGGCTCTAAGACCAGCAAGGCCAGAACCCACTATCAAGAGATCAAGTTCTATGCTGTTGACCATTATTCGACATTCTCCTTTCCACGCTTCATAAATATGTCTTGTGAAGGATTCCAATCAGGCTATATTACTATTATGTATGCCTAGCGATAATTTTTTATTATATTTGGCGAAACTTTGCTTTTCAAGGATTTTCAATATATTTCACAGGTTGTTGAAAAAATATCCTAATCAGAAAAACCCAAGACTAGAAAAAATGTCAAAGGCGAACTAAGCAATAAATAATTGTAGAACAGTAGGAGCCGCAGTTGACAAATATTAGAAAATTATTACTAGACAAGTCAAAACCTCTTGTTTTCCCAGGAGTCTATGATGCAATAACTGCAAGAATAGCACAGAAAGCAGGCTTTGAGGCAATGTTTCAGACAGGATATGGAACCTCTGCAGCACTCCTTGGCATGCCAGATTATGGTTTCATAGGATCAACTGAGACAATTGAAAACGCAAAGAGAATATGCAAATCAGTATCTGTTCCAGTCATAGTAGATGCAGATACAGGATATGGTAACCCATTGAGTGTATGGAAACTTGTAAACGAATTAGAGTCGGTTGGAGCATCAGGCATATTTTTAGAAGACCAGAAATGGCCAAAAAGATGTGGGCACATGTCTGGTAAAGAAGTAATTCCAAAAGAAGAGTATGCTGAAAAACTTCGGGCTGCTGTTGATGCTAGAAAAAGTAAAGACTTCATAATTGTTGCAAGGACAGATGCTCGAGCAACAGAAGGTCTAGATGCAGCAATAGAGAGAGGTTTGCTTTACAAAGAGATTGGAGCTGATGCAATTTTCATTGAAGCCCCAAAATCAGTTGAAGAAATGAAGAAAATAGGCAAATCAATCAAGGCTCCCCTAGTTGCAAACATGATAGAGGGGGGTGCTACACCTGTTCTTTCATCCAAGGAATTGCACCGTATGGGATTCAATCTAATTTTGTACCCATTATCAGTGCTTTATGCAAATACTTTTGCAACTATGAGTATTCTCAAGGAATTGAAGAAAACTGGAACTACATTAAAATTGAAAAAATCCCTAGTGAGTTTTGACGAATTCAATAACATTGTAGATCTTTCCAAATTTAAAAAAATGGAAAACAAGTATTCAACAAAATAAGTTACAAAAAAGAAAAGAGTCTTTCAAGGTATCCTATCTAAGAGTGAGTTCTCTTTACTTCTATTTCTATAGTAGAAACATTCCTAGAGCGTCCATCTTGTGATTGCATTTGTTCTGAACCTATCTTGATGTTTCCGACTGCATAGCCAGCATTTTCTGTTTTTCGTGCGATGATTTGAGCAACATCTACTGCATGGCCGATACTAAGTCCTCTTGCCTTGATTGATATTTTTGGTTGATTTGCCAACTGTATGAGCGCAGAAGTAACATACGACATCAGTGGCTTCTTTCCTATGTAGATAATGTCTCTAGATTCGGACATGCGCTAACTACCATTTGGGATAATTTAAATCTAAGAATGAAAAATTCGAGGCAATGAAGTTTTTGCTGTTATTAGTTTTTGCAGTAACAATTATCGGAGCTAGTTCTGCGTACGGATATGAAGAGATTTCAACATCTGACTTTAAGATAGTAAATTCCCTTGGTGAGGAGATAAAATCACCTGTAGTTGACCAGCAGCTTAACTTACAAACATCATTGAAGAACATGAATGGAAAAAATATTGATTGGGCATACATAGTTCAGGTAATCAATTCAGATGGAGCAATTGTTGATCTTAATTATGCAACAGGATCTCTTGCAAATAATCAAACCCTTGCTGCAGCACTTTCATGGACTCCTAGTGAACGAGGAAATTATAAAATTGAGATATTCATCTGGGACAATTTACGCGACATAAATCCACTTGCGCCTATGTCAACTCATTCAATTACTGTGACTTGAAAAAGTGGACCGGGTGGGATTTGAACCCACGATCTCACCCATGCCAAGGGCGTATCCTACTAGGCTAGACGACCGGCCCATATTCAACCAGAATATTACATCTGATTTGCATTAACTTTTTTTGAGAGGTTATTAACGTTTAGTGTAAATCAAAAATTTAGGACACAAAATAGCAACATAAGATATTTAACTATCTAAATCAAAAATCCTCGCGTGGTCGTAGACAGCAAAGCAATAATTTCATACATACAAATTCAGAAGGAAGACTTAGCAGTTTTCAGATTCAAACCAAAAGAAGGTGGAGAAGTACCGCAATACAAGGCCGGACAATTTCTTACACTTGGAGCACACGTACCAGCAGAAAACAAGATTATTCGAAGAGCATACTCAATTGCATCAAATCCAGAGAACAGAAATTATATTGAATTATACATAAGATGGGTAAGAAAACCACTTCCAGGACGTCTTACTACAGTATTATTTAGTGCAAAAGAAGGAGATGAGATAATTTGGTTAAAGCCAACAGGTCCTTTTACCATAGAAGAAAAGAAACCAGACGGCGAACCAGATAATAGAAGAATAGTTTGTCTCGGGGGTGGTACAGGTCTTGCTCCATTTCTCAGTTATGCAAGACATCTTCATGCAATAGGAAGTAAAAGAGAGATTGTAGTATATCACGGTGCAAGCTATGTTGATGAATTAGGTTACAGAGACGAACTAACCAAATTAGAAGAAGAAAGTCTTGATAGAGGAAAAGACAAGTGGAATTTCAGGTATAGAGCAACCATTAGCAGACCAGATGAATGGTTTAACAGGACTTGGAATGGTCACAAAGGCAGAGTAGAAAGTTTCTTACAGTCAAAAGATGGAGAAATGTCTCCACTTGAAAAGATGGTTGGCGAGAAAGTCACAAAAGATAACACAGTATTTTTCATATGTGGCTGGCAAGGAACCATAGACGGTTGCTTAGATGTATTGACACCAAAAGGCTTTGTCACAGAAAGAAGTAAGAGAGCAGACAAGAGCTTTGAAATAAAATACGAGTCATACGGCTAGAAAGATTCTTTGAAAGAATAATATTCTATTACCATAGCGAGTCTTACAGGGACGTAGGTTAGCTTGGTAGACTGCCAGCCTCGGGCGCTGGATGTCGTGGGTTCAAGTCCCATCGTCCCTATTCTTGCAGGTGTCATAACAATTCCAAATAAATGATTGAAATATGACACAAAAATACAGAAAGGCAATTGACAATAGCAATCTATCTAGCGCACCTGAATCCAGTTACCAAGGCTCACGTAGAGATTATCAATGAATTAAAAAACGAAAATCAGGTAAGGGTCCTACCAGTAATATTCATGAAAAATGGTAAGGAGATCAATAGTAGAAGTTTTCCTTTTAGTTATGAATTGAGGAAAAAAATGCTCCAAGCAGTATTTGACAGTAATATCACGGTTGTTCCAAATTATACATTTTATGCACCATTTGCAAAATACATGCCTCCAATGCTATCGCCTTATTCTTGGAAAATAAAAAAACAAATTCTGGATGGAATAACAACAGATTATTTCACATACACCGGAGACAAAGCGGAAGGCTTTGTGCTCAACCTATACGGACTCAACCCCAGAGTAGGTAAAAGAAAAGAAACCTCTGCATCTTCTGTAAAACAAAAAATGTTCGATTCAGCAATGGGAAAAGATACGGATTGGGAAGATTATGTTGAACCCGAGGTAGTACGAATAATACATGATAATTGGGAAGTTGTAAAGAAATTTGCAAATGCAGAGGATCTCACATATAGAATACTAGGAATGAAGTTTCCCAGTACAGGATTCTGGTAGAAATAGATTAATTATAGACAGATTCGGTTTTTCAATATGAAACCTTTTGTTCCAAAATTTGTCTGGTTTGATGGAAAACTGGTAAGAGATGAAGATGCCAAAGTTCCAGTCATGACTCATGCCATACATTATGGAACTTCAGTTTTTGAAGGACTGAGAGGGTATTGGAATTCTAAAAACTTGAATATTTTTAGATTACAAGATCATATCAAGAGGTTTAGGAATTCAGGAAAGGTATATTCAATTGCCCTTAGATTTACAGACAAAGAAATTGCTAATGCAATAATTCAGATTTGTAAAAAAAATAATGTGAAGGAATCGTGTTACATAAGACCATTTTACTTTATAGGTAAACATGGAATTAATCTTCATGTAACCGAAAACACTCCAACACATGCAGCCATAGTTATGTTTCCTTTTGGAGAACTGTTTAACAGAAATGGAATCAAGGTAGGCATATCTTCATGGAGACGAATCCATGACATTTCTACACCGCCACTTGCAAAAATGGGTGGAAACTATCTCAATTCTATACTAGCAACGCAAGAATCAAAGAGAAATGGTTACGATGAAGCCATACTATTAGATCATCTAGGAAACATAAGTGAGGCACCTGGAGAAAACATATTCATCATAAGAGATGGAAAGTTGCTAACACCTCCACCCAGTTCATCAGCATTGGAAGGAATAACAAAAGATTCCGTAGTCAAAATAGCAGAAGATCTTGGATACCAGACAGTAGAACGTGAAATTCCCAGAACTGAAATTTATTTTGCTGACGAAGTATTTTTGACTGGTACGGCAGCAGAAATAAGTCCAGTCATTTCAGTAGATGGTAAAAAAGTTGGAGATGGCAAAGTTGGAAAAATTACAGAAAACATTAGAAAAGTCTATTCAGATATCACCATGGGTAAAAACAAGAAATACTCAAAGTGGATAACACCAGTGTATTAGTATGAAGATAGTTCAGATAGGCACAGGCGGCTTTGGAAAGAATCACGCTAGAATTCTCTCCCAATTAGGAGTTCTCTCAGCCATATGTGACATGAATGATTCCAGAGCAAAAGAGTTTGGTGAAAAGTACTCTGTGAACCATTATTCATCCCTAGACACCCTTATGGATTCAGAAAAATTTGATGCAGCATTTGTATGTACACCTACTTCTACTCATTTTGATCTAGCAAGAAAGCTCATAGAACAGAAGAAAAATGTTTTCGTGGAAAAGCCAATGACTTATCTTTCCAGAGAAGGTGAAGACTTGCTCAAATTAGCCAAGAAAAATAAAGTAATTCTTACAAGTGGATACATTGAACGATTCAATCCAGCTGTTTCACTTGTCAAAGAATACGTAAAAACAAAAAAATATGGAGAATTGATCATGCTTGAATTTCACAGAGAAAATAGAATGCCAAATCACATAAAAGATGTAGGAATCATCTACGATACTTCAGTACATGATATTGATACTGCCATGTGGTTATTTGATGACGTACCAGAAGTGGTGTTTGCAAGGTCTGGAAAAATAAAACATGAGCATGAGGATTTTGCAACAATAATGCTTGGTTTCAAAGATAATAGAGTTGCAATCATATCATCGAACTGGATTACCCCAATTCGAGTAAGAAAATTCAATGCAGTGTGTGGAGACGCCATAATTTCTTCAGATTTTATTACACAAGAGGTAAAAATTGAAACTAGTTCAGGAGCAGAAATACCTAGAAAGGAAACTGAAGAGCCTTTACTTTTAGAGATAAAAAATTTCATAGCTGCAATAGAAGGAAAAGAGAGCATAAGAGTAAAAGCAGAAGATGCAGTGAATACAACCAAGATTGCAGAAGCGGCACTTTTATCTAGCCAGAAAGGAACTCCAATTTATCTGGGTTTAAAATGAATAAAAAATTAATGGAAATACTTGCTTGCCCAATAGACAAGCACTTTCCACTGGAGTTAGTAGAATTGGCTTCAAAAGAAGAAGTTGTTTCTGAAGGTATGATATTTTGTTCAAAGTGTTCTAGATACTATCCAATAATAGAGGAGATCCCCATAATGTTGCCTGATGAGTTAAGAGACAAGAACCAAGATATCGAATTCTTGACCAAGCACAGAGGTACTCTTCCAGACAAAATTGTTACAAAAGGCGTTCCATGGCACCTGTGATACCAAATGGTAACCAATTTCATTTCTGAAAAAGCAAAACTTGGAAAAAATGTAAAGATATGGCATTTTGCATACGTAGGAAACGATACTGAGATTGGAGATAATGTCAAGATAGGCTCGCTTGCACATGTTGATTACAATGTCAAGATAGGAGAGAATACCATGATAGAGGGACTTGTTTACATACCACCACTTTCAAGAATTGGAAAAAATGTCTTCATTGGCCCTGCTGCATCTCTAACTAACGATCCATATCCTGCTAGCAAAAAGATGATAGGGGTTACTATAGAAGATGGAGCAGTCATTGGCTCAAGAGCAGTCATAAAGGCAGGAGTCAAGATAGGAAAAAACAGTGTGGTGGCAATGGGTGCAGTGGTAACAAAAGATGTTCCACCCAATTGTGTGGTAGTAGGAGTTCCAGCCAAAGTCAAGTATTCAAGAGAAGAATACGACAAGAAAAAGAAAAAGTGGGAAGACAGTTAGTGACTAATTTGTTTGTGAAATATCCAGTTCTTTATTTTTGACATTATCAAGATCCAAATCACTACAAGCAGAATTGCAATACCAGCTTTTACTGCAGAGTCTATTAGATTATCTAACTTGCCAAAGCCTTGTATTGAGATATGTGCTATTATGGGTACAATCAATGCTCCTCCTGCAATAATTAACAACCACATGACAAATACGTAGAAAAAAATTGGGATTCCTCTCATAGTTTGATTCCCATCATAAAAGATGTCGCAATTGCAAGTGCTGCAGAAAATAAAGCCAATTTGAATATTACAAATCCCACTTGTTTTTCTGTGAGAGGCCCATTTGCTAGGATCAATCGCACAAGAGTAACAGGAGCTGATTTATCGGTGCTTGCCATTAACTTGAAGTCTTCAGTATGGACAACGGGGTTTGCTTTTATCTGCCTGTGTTCAATTATTCTTTTTACACTAGAAAGAAAGAGAAAAGAGTTTATCACTGCAGGAAGTAATGCGATTGCCGCAATGATTTCAACATGACCTACAATAGACAATGTGCCATACATTGCTCCAAGAGTTAGTGCACCAGAATCTCCTGGAAATATCTTACTTGGAACTTTGTGATATTTGTAAAATGCTAGCGATACAAACCCGAGCGGTAAACTTGCCAATGCAACATCATAATTGTGTACAATAACAAGACAAACGGTAAGAGCAAAACTTGCAATAGTCATAAATCCACTTGCAACACCATTTAAGACATCGATAGAGTTTATCGTATTTCCCATTACCGGAATGATGAAAATTATCAGTGCCAAATAGAGTTCTGGAATCTTGACTGAGCCAAATAATGGAAATGCAAGATGTGGATCATACACTCCAAGCAAAATAATAGGCAGTGCAGAAGCTGCAAGCGCTAACGGTTTGAACCATCCACCAAGTACCTTTCTATCATCAGCCAAACCAACAAGAAAGGCAAGTGAGGTTGTTATGATAATTGCCAGTATTGCAGTAGAAGGAAAAAAGGCATATAGTGTAAGTTCAGAAGCAAGAATTCCTGCAAGAATAGAAGGTCCACCAGGGCGTGCAACCATTGTTGCGACCTCTTTGTTGTAGTCTTTTACAACCATATTTTTTTTTGTCAATACTTTGATCAGACTAGGAGTAATTGCATAAACAGTAACAAATGCCACTGCTGAGATCAGTATTGCGATGATAGTTCTATCCAGCATCATCTTATCTTTTTAAGATGTGTCTTTATGTTTTCTGCAACAAGTGGTCCTATCTTGTCCATTTTGGCTAGTTTTTCAACAGATATTTTGGTCAGATCTTCTGTTGTTTTTATGCCATTCTTGAAGAGTATTCTGGCTCTAACTCTTCCAATTCCTTTTATTTGTACCAAGTCAACAAGTTCACCTTTTATGCCATATACCACTCTGGATCTCAAAGAATCAATCTCCGTTAGTATCTCATCTTTTTTTTCTAGTTTTGCAATCTCATAAAGAGCATGAATGAGCCAGTCCGCAGTCTCTGCCATCCTATGCATGTCACCAGACTCTATACCAAAATTATCAGACAGAAATATCTCGCTTGATTCATTTATCCAAGCATGCATTGCAAGAAGACTTCGATTACAATCATATTCTGATATAGGTTCTATTAGTTGATCAGCATAATTTTCAATCATAGTGCCCACAAACTCGTAATCTTTATTTCTTAATGAAAACTTGGGGAAAAAATCTTCGGAGATTGTAATCAGATGTAACAAGCCAAGAGCGTGTCCTTTTGTTGAAACTCTTTCCAAAGACTTTCTAAACAATACTGCCGTTAGAGGATCAATATACAAAGTAGAAGTTTTTTTACCAAATTCTGTAGCGATGTATCTATCTCCCTTTTGTTTTACAAGATCTTCTGATTCTAGATATCTCAGAGATATCTGAATGTGAAATTTTATTGTGGTTTTTCTTTCTTGAGAACCTGAAAGCGTTTTTGAAAAAAATTCCACAATATCGTCTCTCTTAATACCAGGATTTGTAGATACAAAACTGAGAAGATGTATTCTTAATGCCTTGTCGCCAGTAAGTTTGGAAGATATCGGTTCTGGAGTTCCATTAATGTAATAATCAAAGATTTCATCTACATTGGAGTTGCCTACAATGATTGCTTCGCCATACTTGTCATATTGTGGCCTGCCTGCACGACCACACAGTTGTTTATACTCCAAAATACTAATCGGTTTGTTAGTACCATACTTTGCATCATATCTAGTCAAACTAGCAATAACTACTCTTCTTGCTGGAAGATTCACTCCTGCAGCTAAGGTGGGGGTAGATGCCAAGATCTTTATTCTTTTGTTTCTAAATTCAGATTCAATCAAATCCCTACAATTAGAATTAAGACCAGCGTGATGAAATGCTACACCGTTTTTAATTAGACTGGCCAGAGTTTTAACAAGTTCAGTATGTTCATTATCATCTAAAATTTTTTGGGAAATTTTTTCTAGTGTTTCTTTTTCTTCGTTGTTTAATGTCTTTGATACAGCTTCTGATGTCTTTGTAGCAAGTGATACAGAACGAGTTCTAGTTTCTGCAAATAAAATTGCTTGACCCCCATTATTTAGTGAGTCCAACCCCAAGTCAACTGACGGCCCTCTGATGCTTGTCTGGATTTCATATTTTTTGTTGTCTTGCATAGTTACTACACCTTGATCATAGACTCCTTCAGACAATGGAACTGGTCTCCATTCACTATGAACTAGTTTGCACTCTAACCAATCAGCAATTTCATCAGCATTAGTGACAGTAGCACTAAGAGCCAGTATTTGCGGTTTTTTTGGCAAAAGTTTTAGCTTTGTTAGTACGATTTCAAGGGTTGGTCCCCTGTCATCATCTCCCAACAGATGAACTTCATCCGCAATTACAAGACTTATTTGATCTATCCATTCTGCACCTTGTCTTATGATGGAATCCATTTTTTCATTGGTTAGTACAAGTATGTCATTTTGACCTAGATTTTTTTCAGATGCATCAAAATCACCTGTAGATATTTGGATTTTCAGATTTTTGCAAATATCAACAGAACCAAGTTTTTTAAATTCATTGAATTTTTCTGATGCCAAGGCCTTTAGAGGACTGAGATAAACTATTTTGCCTCTCTTTTCAGATAGGTGTCTTATTATTGCAAGAATTGCAATCAATGTCTTGCCGCTTGCAGTAGGCGCAGAGACCAGTATACTCTTTCCTTCAAGCAACCCAGCTTTTACTGTCTTTTCCTGCGGTGGATATAGATTCACATATCCATTTTTTTGCAGAAATTCAATTGTAGAAGGAGGGATATCTAACTGCTCTATTTTCATACCCGGTTATAATGACCAGGTTTGGATTCATAAATAGCTGACTCTCTTTGCAATTTTTTAAGATATTTTCTTGCTTCATCTTCTGTGAATTTATCAGTCTTGATTAGTTCTTTAACAAATGCTTTTTCTTCAACTGGTCTCTTTTCATCACCTTCAAGGGATTTCATTACATCCATGAATAGTTGCATTTTTGAGACTTCACTATGAGGACGACCTTGGAGAACTCCCAGGTCAACTTTTCCAGTATTAACATCAACTCCTGCATCTTGCAACATGCTTTGCATAAGGAATATAGCTCGCTCTGCATCTTCTCCATCAACTTGTGTTTTCATCAATAATCTTGCTCTTGCTGTTGCCAATCTCACAAGTCCCTCTAATTGTCTAGGTGTTACTGTGATCATTCCTTCAGATTCCACATTTCTCATTGTCATGTAGTAGTTTAGGATCAAATCTTCTGCTTCTGGAGTGAGATTTGGATCAAATCTCTTTGCATATGATAGATATTTTGTGAGAATATCAACATCGATTAGGGATTTGGTGTCAGTTCCTGACACTCTGTGTAAATTCAATATGTGTCTTGCAATTCTTGTGTCTCTTTCTTTTGATGGAATATCTCTGACAACAAAGATGAGATCAAAACGTGTTAAGAGTGGAACTGGAAGATTAACGTTCTCTGTGATATTCTTAAAAGGATCATACTTGCCGAACATTGGGTTTGCTGCAGCCAAGATTGAAGTTCTGGCATTCAATGTTGCTACAATTCCACCTTTTGCAATGCTTACAGATTGTTGTTCCATCGTTTCATGTAATGCACTTCTGTCTTCTGGCTTCATTTTATCAAACTCATCTATACAGACAAGACCTTGATCTCCCAGTACTACAGCACCTGCTTCAAGCATCATTATACCAATTTTATCTCTAACAACTGCAGCTGTTAATCCTGCGGCGGTTGAACCTCTTCCAGATGTATAAAGTCCCCTAGGGGCAATTCTTGCACAGAATTTCAACATTTCACTTTTTGCCGTACCAGGATCACCCACCAAAAATACGTTGATATCGCCACGAATTTTCGCACCGTCTGCAAGGATTTTTTGAGTAGATCCTACAATTAACAATAAAATGGCTTCTTTAATTATATCATGTCCGCTCACATGTGGTGCAAACGAGGCCACTAACCTGTCATAGATATCATTATTTTTGACAAGTGATTTGATTATTCTTTCTTCATCAGGGGAGATCTCTTCTCTTTCAGTACTTCTAGAAGTTTTATTTCCACGTCCACGATGAAATTCTATGTTATTTCCTTGAACTCGTAATCTGTAGATACCACTTTTTCCTCTCATTGAAGGGATGTGTTCTTGTTCAATTCTTACAATTCCTGTCAGTATGATACGATCTCCTGGTCTTGCGTTATCAACCAAGTCTTGTAGCACTGTGACATCAAGGTAGTGAGGTAGTTGACCTGGAGGCAAATCTTCGGGTAATTCTTGGAGCCTCACCATTTGAAAATCAATGAACTTACTTTGTTCTGGGCTTATCTCAAGATCTCTATGAGTACATTTTCCATTATCACATTTTAACGGTTCTTTAAACTCTAGACCTTTTTCTTGGACTCGTACAGTCTTGTGATTATCAGGACAAAAGTAGACTAGTTCTTTTGCAAGGGGTTTGATCTCAGAAGATCTAACTACCATTCCAGATACACTTATCACTTTTCCAATTACCTCTGCATTTACTTCACGCAAACTTCTATGTGATGGATAATTTGAAATTCTTACTCTAATATCATGACGAATTTTTTCTGCATATTGTGGAAATCTTTCTTTGAGAATGTCTTTTATTGCTCCACCAAAAGCTCGAAGTATCTCATCAGGATCAGTGGAAAATACAGATTCAATTTCCGGATATGAAACTAGATCATTATAATCAACTACAATGTATTGTGTTTTCTTTGCCATCATTTGATCTATTTCATCAACATATTTGTAAGCGTCAGACTTGTCTTTGAACTGACTAAGAAAATCTTTCACTTGATCTTGAAGTTTACTCTTTGAAATTGATTCAGACTGTGCGGTCATTTTTTATCACCCATTATTTGTTGTTTGAATTCAGCACTATTGTCATGAATGTAATCAAATAATGTTCTTTCTTCAATTGTTAGCTTTTTTGCCAAATCAGCAGTCATCTTGGATGAATCTGCCAGTCTGATTATTTTTCCTTGTCGTTTACGAATAAGAGAATTTAACATGCTCTCTATTTTATCGCGGTCTTCTTGTGGAAGTCTTCGTGTGAATGAATTCACTTTGATATAGAAATCAAGATCTAATGTAGAGAGATCAAAGTCACCTTGTACATTTTCTTTCATGACAGCTTGCTTCAAAGCTACAATCATATCAGTATCTTGTACTTCAACTAATTTTTCTGAGGACAGTACTTCGGCTATCCATCTGGATATACTCAGTATTTCTCCTTGTTTAGCTTCGATTGATGTCAATGGTGCTTCTATTTTTAGATCATGACCAAAATTGACTTTAACATCCTGTAAGCGGTATCCTATACTATGTACCTGTATGAGCTCTGAAATGTGCAATTTAATCGATCCTCCTTTGAGCCGCTAAAGGGATCGATCGATCAATTCTATTAACCATTTAGTTCGATCATTTGATCTAGATTCTATCTGTACAAATTTGTTCCTGTTCATAATTGACATACTTGCTTTCTCATTTGGCATGTGAGGAGTAACCATCATAGCAATGTGAGTCTTTTTCAATCATAATAACGATTGGTCATATAGTAATACCCAACCTTGCCTCAGGTCTACAGTAATAATTTACAAACACAGTTTCTTAGACTTAATTTTATTAGTAAGTGAAAGACGTATGTCCCTATGACTGAATCTTCGATGTGGGTAGAAAAATATCGCCCAACCAAGATCTCATCCATCATAAACCAAAAAGAAATAGTTGGCAGTCTTCGATCTCTTTTGAAGAACACATCAGAGATGCCTCATCTGTTATTCTCTGGGTCTGCAGGAGTTGGCAAGACTACAACTGCACTGTGTCTTGCAAGAGAAATTTTGGGAGAATCATGGCACGAACATACTTTGGAATTGAATGCTTCTGATGAACGTGGTATCAATATGGTAAGAGAAAGAGTAAAGAAATTTGCAAGATTTTCAGGTTTAGACACCAGTATTCCTTTCAAGCTCATAATTTTAGACGAAGCCGATGAAATGACCTCAGACGCCCAGACTGCTTTAAGAAGAATCATCGAAGATACTGCAAAGCATTGTAGATTCATAATGATCGCAAATAACATATCAAAAATTATAGATCCTCTTCAAAGCAGATGTGCCGTTTTCAAATTTACACGAATATCAGAAGAAGACATAATCAACCACTTGGAAGAAATTTGTAAAAAAGAGAAGGTAAAGTACAATCAAGAAGGGTTGAAAACTTTGTATCAGAATTCAGAAGGAGATATGCGTCATTCCATAAACATGTTACAGGCTGCCGCAAGCATTGGAATGGTTAACGAAGATAATGTAAAAGCCTCTGCAGGACTTTCAAAAATAAGTGATGTAATTATTGTTTTGAAACTTGCACTGGGAGGAAAAATTTCAGAAGCTAGGAACAAAATGATTGAACTTATCAAAGTATATGGAATGTCAGAATCTGATTTTTTGAAATATCTAAATGAAGAGTGTTATAGAATCAAGACCACACACTTGTCAGAGATGTTAGAAATCATAGCAAAATATGATTACAGGTTAATCATAGGAGCTAACCCAGAGATCCAGTTGTCTGCATTATTGGCAGAACTTGGAAATATAGAAAAATAATAGCGCAGAGAGAGGGATTTGAACCCCCGGGTGCTTGCGCACATAGGCTCTCAAGGCCCACGCCATGCCGGGCTAGGCGACCTCTGCGAGTTTTTTTTGTAAGGACTTGTTAAAATTTGTTTAAGATCACGTGTTTTGTAGACATCCGTAGGGATTATCAAATAAGAAAAAGAAAAGGGACGAAAAATTCTAGTGGTGTGCGTGTGGATTGGCAGAACCGGTTTCCATTTTTGTAAAGGTTCCAGCTGCTTTCTCATGGTGTTCTAAGTTAGATTGGTCTACCTTGATGGCTTGTGGAGGACAAACTGAAACGCATGCCATGCACCAAATACAGTCATGTTCTCTAATAGGATCAGCCTTGTCAGTGTAGTCCTTTCTGTGTTCTTTTTCAGATTCACCAGTTCCAGCAAATGTTGCATCTACTGTCTTCATTGCAGGAATATCTTGTTCTGTTCTATACCATTGGAAAACTTGGACTGGACATGCTTCAATGCATGCACCGTCTGCAACACATGAATCCCAGTCTACAGCTACCATTGTACCACTTACACCTACTGGTTCGATTTTTTCTCCTCGAGCCTTGAAGGACTCGATGCAATTTTCATCTTTTGAGGCTTCTGCTAATCTACCAGGGCCCCATCTAAAGTGAAAATGCTCACCATCGGCGTGATTTATTTTTCCAATTGGTTTCATACCTTTTGGAAAGTCTTCTGGTATCGGCATAGTTTTTTGTCGCAGGGTATGTTATTTAAACCTAGACAAAATTAAGTAAATTTTGCAATCTCTTTTTCGTGTATGTCTTGATTTAACTGATCAACCTTGATTGCTTTTGTAGGACAGACTTCAACACAGGCCATGCACCAAATGCAGTCTGCTTCTTTTACAGGATTTGCTTTGTCAGTGTAATCTTTTCTATCATTTCTGCCGGTCTCACCAGGATTTTTGTACCATTCGAAAACCTTGACAGGACAGCTTAACAAACAGATGCCGTCTGCAATACAGGAATCCCAGTCTACAGCTACGAATGTGCCATGCACTCCTATTGGTTTTATTTCTTCACCTGAAGCCTGAGAATCAGCTTTTACTTTGGGATCTGTTGACGCTTCAGCACGACGTCCAGGGCCCCATACCAGATGATAATTTTCACTCAGAGGATCTTTGAATTTTTCAATCACATGGTGGTTTGCAGGAAAGTTTTGGTCTATAGGCACGATATCTGAGATTGTTGTTAGTTATTTAAAGTGTATACAAGATAAATTCATATCTTTCACAAATCGCTCTAGTTTATTGGGAATTTTCAAATATGATGTATATCGTAATCCTAACGTAGGGATCTATGCCAAGTGTAATGACAAGTTTGTTTTCATACCAAATGGGTTTGCTCCAACAAAAGCAAAGAATCTTGCAGAATTTTTAAAAACTGATTATGTTTTCACGTCA